>JAVYOA010000002.1:300000-422013 GCA_038734945.1 Fervidicoccaceae archaeon
CAGAGCATTATGAACGTCCTCAACGCTCAGGCCCTTGTCAGCCAGCATCTCAGGGTCAAGCTCTATAATTATTGTTCCCGAATAGAGGTCCGCCTCAACTAGGCTTGCAACGTTTTCAACCCTCGTATATTCTATCCTCCTCGCAACCTCCTTCGCCTTTTCTCTGTCATATCTGTGAGCCTCATCTAGGTATACTTCCATCATTGGAGTGGATGGCGTCTTTCTCGCATCAACAATTTCTATCAATCTGGGAAGACCGAGGGTGACGTTCAATTCCCTGACTCCAGCATAGTGGAATGTTCTCAGCGTCATCTGGGTTCCCGGCTCTCCTATGCTCTGCGCTGTTACTGTTCCTATAGGCTCTCCTGGCTCCACGAGGCTGCTCAAATAAGTCTCCACAGTCAAATCAATTATCTTGTCAAGCTCCTCACTGCTCAGGCTTTTTCTCTTGAGCTTCTCTGCAAGCTCATTAACAATCCTCTCTGGAAGAGCGTTGTTAGCTCTCTTTCTTATATAAGCTGCAATGTCATCGCTCATGTCTACTCCCTCCATCCAACGACTCTTTCAATGATTCTGTCAATGTTGACAGCTCTACCGTGATCGCTCTTTGCTGGATCAACTTTATCGTTTCCGTAGGCAAACTCAACCACAGTTCCATCTGGAAGCCTTGCTGAGCCATCATATTCGATTCTGACATCGAGAAGTGCATTTATCAGCCTTCTCTGCATATATCCGCTTTGGCTTGTTCTCACTGCAGTATCAACCAATCCCTCTCTCCCTCCTGCAGCATGATAGAATAGCTCGATTGGGCTGAGTCCTGATCTGAAACTATTGTAGACGAATCCTCTCGCGTATGGGGAGAGATCGTTCTGCTTGAAATGCGGCAGAGGCCTCCCTCTATATCCTCTATTTATCCTCTCTCCTCTAATAGATTGCTGACCTAAAGCGGCGCTCATCTGCGTTAAGTTGAGAATGTTGCCTCTTGCTCCAGTTCTCGCCATTATGAATGCATTGTTGAAAATGTCCAAATAGCTTGCCGCTATTTCACCAGCATCATCTCTGGCCTTGCTCAGCCTCTCCATGATCTTTGTTTCAACCGTTTCCTCTATAGTCCTTCCCGGAAGCGGCTCCAGCTCGCCCCTCTCTGCCTGCTCTATTATTTTCTGAACATCCTCTTCCGCCTTCCTCAGGATTTCCCTTATCTCCTTCTGGGCCTCTGGTGGAATGTCAACATCGTCCAGGCTCATTGTGAAGCCGAATTTCTCAATGTACCTTATGAACATCTTGAACATCTTGTCTGCAATTTCCCTCGCGAAGTCAGCACCATACTCCTTGACCAGCCAGTGATATAGGCTCTCAGGTTGCTGTGCTCCAATGCTCTTCTTATCTATCACACCTGTCAGCATTTTCCCATTCTTTATCACTATGTATGAATCGTGGAGGCAATCTTCATCCTCGCACTTCAGCTTTCCTGCATTCACGGAGGACTTCATTTTAAGGGTGAAATCCTCTGGAAGGAACATTGAGATAAGCTGCTTCCCTGTCCAGAGCTCCCTCGGGCTATATATGGTTGGCTCTGGAAGCTCTCCGGTGTATCCTGCAACGCTCAAAAGCTCAATCACGTCCTCCTTAGTAAGAACTGTTGCTTTACTGGTAAGCAGGTATCCTCCGCTTATGTAGTCCTGTAGCCCTCCTATTATGGGGCCTCCATATCTTGGGGAGAGAATGTGCTTCTGAACAAGCATGAGCTCTCTAGCTTCGGCTCTTGCTTCCTCTGTCTGAGGGATGTGGAGGTTCATTTCATCTCCATCAAAATCGGCGTTGTATGGAGGACATACGAGGAGGTTAAGACGGAAGGTTCTTCCGGGAAGAACTTTAACAATGTGTGCCATTATGCTCATTCTATGAAGGCTCGGTTGTCTGTTGAAAAGCGCTATATCACCATCTATCAAGTGCCTTTCAACTATGTATCCCGGAGCTAGGGAGCTGGCAAGGGCCTTTCTATCTTTATAGTACCTTAAATCGATCCTCTTCCCGTCCGGCCTTATAATGTAGTTGGCACCGGGCCACTTATATGGACCATTTATCACGTAGTTCCTCAGCTCATCTATGTTCCAAGGCGTGACTCTAACAGGTATCGTGAGTATTTTTGCAGCTTCCTCCGGAACGCCAACCTCGTTTATGCTAAGATTGGGATCAGGAGATATAACTGTTCTAGCGGAAAAATCAACCCTCTTGCCTGAAAGATAGCCTCTGAACCTTCCCTCCTTTCCCTTGAGTCTCTGAGCAAGCGTTTTCAGCGATCTCCCTGTTCTGTGCTTAGCTGGAGGGATTCCGGGAACTTCATTGTCTATGTATGTTGTGACGTGGTACTGGAGAAGTTCCCATAGATCATCTATCACTATTGGCGGGGCAGCAGCATCCATGCTTTCCTTCAATCTCTGATTTGCCCTAATGATATCAACGAGCTTGTGGGTTAAATCATCTTCAGCCCTAATTCCTGTCTCAAGCATGATGCTTGGTCTAACCTGCACCGGTGGAACAGGAAGGACTGTTAGAACGAACCACTCCGGCCTCGATTCCTGCGGATCTATTCCAAGAAGCCTCACATCATCATCTGGAATGTTGGATAGCCTGTTCCTTATTTCATCGGGAGTTAGCTTCCTATAGCTCCCCCTCTCCTCCTCATAGAACGTTGTCGGCCTCTCCAGCTTTATCTTCTTCTGCGGAGCTCCGCAATGTGGACATATTGCTGTTTTTGAGGCCTTGCTCTTCAAATGCTCGTGGAATGCTGGGAGAAGGAAAGGAAGATGCTTCTCCAGTCTTCTCTGAAGATCCAGGTACTCCTTTGCTTCTTCGTCTTTGAGCAGTATTCTTCCGCACTTCCAACATGTGGACTTGAGCAAATCGTGGATGTACTTAACATATCCAACATGAATGACAGGCTTTGCCAGCTCTATGTGTCCAAAATGTCCAGGACATGTTTGCATAGTTCCTCCACAAACGGGGCACTTCTGCCCAGGCTCTATTACTCCAAGCCTGGGATCCATGACTCCGCCCTGTATTGGAAGACCATCGTCATCGTAAGTATCTGCAGTTATTATCTGAACTTTGCTCATTCTCCTTATCTCATCTGGTGAAAGGACACTTAGCTTTATTCCAGATATCCTTTTTATTGGATCTGACATCCTTCTCACCTACTCCCCCATCAAATCACTTATCTTGAGCCTGGGCATTATCCCCATGCTCATCATTTCTTGAAGAAGGAGCTTGAAGCCGTAGGCCATCTCTACCATGTGAAGATCTCCCTTGTCTCCGTGAATTGGGCAAACATATGCCTTCCTTGTCCTATCGTACCATCCTATGTGTCCGCACTTGCTGCAAACATAAACTGTTGTCTTATCGCTGCTCTCCAGAAGTCTCTCCCTCAACAGCATTGCCGTTCCATGACCAATTAGAACATCTCTCTCCATCTCGCCGAACCTAAGTCCTCCTTCTCTCGCCCTTCCCTCTGTGGGCTGTCTCGTGAGAAGCTGGACGGGACCTCTTGCCCTTGCATGGAACTTATCAGCAACGATGTGGTGAAGCCTCTGATAATATACAATGCCAATCATTATAGGTTTTCCTATTACTTCTCCAGTCCTTCCATCATACATTACTTCCCTTCCATCTGGTGAGTAGCCTTTCTTCAGAAGGCTTAGCTTTATTTCCTCAATTGGTTCCTTGCTGAAGGGAGTTGCATCTATGAACTTACCTGTAAGGGCAGCTGTCTTTCCAGCGAGAGTCTCGAGAAGTTGTCCCAAGGTCATTCTTGATGGGAAAGCGTGCGGATTTATTATTATGTCTGGGACTATTCCATCCTCTGTATATGGCATGTCGTATTGGGGAATCAGAAGCCCTATTACTCCCTTCTGTCCATGCCTGGAAGCAAACTTGTCACCTATTTCGGGAATTCTATAATCCCTCACCCTGACCTTAACGAGCTTATCTCCTTCCTGTGTTTCTGAGACGAATACTGCATCGACAACTCCCTTTTCTCCATACCTGATGGTAATGCTGGTATCCTTCCTCACATTTGCGCCGAAGCCATACTCTCTGAACTCCTCGAGGAATCTAGGCGGACTTGTCTTTCCGATCAGAGCCTCTCCATCCTTGACCTCAACCTCTGGAGAGACAATACCATCGGAGTCCAGCTTTTTGTAGATTTCAATCCCTCTGAAGCCCTTCACTCCTGACTCTGGTATCTCTATTTTGTCCTCCTGTCCACCAGGATACTTCTTCTCCTCTGTCACATATAGTCTGTAGAAAGTCGATCTCATGAATCCTCTTTCTGTGCTGGACTTGTTGAATATGAGAGCATCCTCGATGTTATAGCCTGTAAAGGACATTATCGCCACAATTGCGTTCTGCCCTGCTGGCCTATCATTGTATCCTATAACGCCTAGGGGCTTTGTTTGAACGAGGGGCTTCTCAGGATGGTGGAGAAGATGAGCTCTGGAGTCAGTTCTCACTGTGAAGTTTGCCGAATACAAACCAAGAGCCTGCTTTACCATGGCTGATTGGTAGGTATTTCTCGGAGATTGGTTGTGATCTGCATATGGAATTGTGGAGGCGGAAGTCCCAAAGATCCCTGGAACCCATACCTCCAGATGAGTGAATTCCTCAGCTCCTTCTCTAAGCAGATCGGCCGGGTTAAGTGCTATATATGCATTGTCCTCCTCATCAGCATCCAGGTACTCTATTTTCCCTTCCTTAACAAGATCGGAGAACTTCTTCTCTCCTCGCTTCAACTGCTCTATGTCTTTCCTAGTTATCAGGGGCTTCCCGTTTTTTAGAAGAATGAGCGGCCTCCTTATTCTTCCTGCATCTGTGTTTACGTAGACCTCCTTCACATTTCCATTTTCAAAATAAGCGATGTTGACTTCATGATGAAGTTCATTTCTCCTCCTCAGCTGCCTAACAGCTTTGGCTAGCTTCTCCCCGTCCTGAACGAATCCTATGAGCTTTCCGTTCAGAATCACCTTGGACCAGCTGAGATATTTGCTCTCCCCCTTCTCTGAGGTCTCCTTGACTGCATCGCTGAGGGGAACAACTCCAAGCTTCATCAGAGTTTGCTTAACCTTCCTCTCATCTATTCCCACAGTTATGTATGTGAGGAGAGAGAGGCTCTTCACTAAGCCACAGTTGGGTCCCTCAGGCGTCTCAAATGGACACATCCTTCCCCACTGCGTTCCGTGGAGGTCTCTGGCCTTGAAGAGTGGCTGACTCCTGCTCAGAGGCGATACAACCCTTCTCAGGTGGCTCAGCATGCTCATCCAGTTTGTTCTGTCAAGAAGCTGGCTAACTCCCGTCTTTCCTCCAACCCATGTACCAGTTGCGAGGGCATGCCTTATCTTCTCAGTTAGAACATCTGGCCTGACGATTCCGGATAGCTTGAACCTTCTATTCCTTGCAAGGGACTTTTCTGCCTGATATTTAAGATCCTTTGTGAAGCTCTTCAGAGCAGATCTGAATAGAGTTGCGAGAAGATCACCAGCAAGCTTTAGCCTCTTGTTAGCATAGTGATCTCTATCATCGGGCTGTCTCCAGCCCAAATACAGCTCCAGGACCATGGATGCCATCTGGGCAAGGAAATATCCCTTTTCCTTTCTGCTGCTCGGAGATGAGCCCAAATGCGGAAGGAAGTACTTGTCGATTATCTGTTTTGCTCTTTCAATTCTGTTCTCTCTTGGTTGACCTATAGCAACTCTTCCTCCTAGATAGTCCAGAGCATCATCGGAGGTCATTATCTCCTTTGCTACTTCCAAGCTGGGGAGAAGATGGTTCTGAATCTCGGGGTGGAGGCTCACTGCATATGCTATATCCTTGTCTGATTCAAAGCCAAGAGCCCTCATTAGGATTGCGAAGGGAATTCTTCCTGGTATTCCTCCAAAGCTCACACTCATTGTTCCATCTCTATGCAGATCGAGAACTATGGAGATCCTGTAGGATCCTGTGCTTGAAATTACCTTGGCGCTATAGAGAATGTTGGTGTTTGGCTTCCCCTCATCCACAAGGATCCTGTTAGTTACCATGTCCTCCTGGGCAACAAGAACCTTCTCCGTTCCGTTTATTATGAAATATCCTCCAGGATCGTAGGGATCCTCGTTTATGCTTATGAGCTTCTCTGGAGGCAAAGAGCTTATGGGATCCAGGCTGGATTTGACCATTACGGGAAGATCCCCTATATACACTTTCTCCTTCACATTCTCAATTCCGTTCTCAATGAGAGATATTTCCAAGTACATGGGGGAAGCATAGGTGATGTTTCTCACTCTAGCCTCAAATGGTGTGATCTCAACCTCAGAACCGTCTGCCTCTCTGGAAATTGGCTTGAGAACCTCCAGCTTACCTAGCTTGAACTTGAGATCCTTCACTGAGAGCTCTATCTCACCCTGTTCATTGACAATTTCCTGCAGCATTTCGCTGACAAAACGGTTATAGGAATCAAGGTGCTGTCTGGAGAGACCTTGTTCCTCTATGAATTTTTTAGCAAGAAGCCACCTGTTATCCTCGTTCAAAAATGAAATATCTATAGTCTTCTTACCCTGCTCGATCGATCCAGAAGAGCTTTCTTCTGCTTCCGAGGACATCAACCAATCACCACCAATCTATAGACAACAGCCTTTCCCGTCAGCTCATCCTCCCTCTCTATTCTTATGAGCTCCCCCGGCTGTGCCCCAAGCTCTCGGGCAACCGGATCGCTCGTCCTAATGAGAGGCAACTGATTAATTGAAATATTCAGCTCCTTCAATATTCTTGGAACCTCGGATATTGGTATTCTCTCATGCTTTGGTACGAGAACGTGGTCTAACACGCTAAATTTCTTTGGGGACATAACCTATGATACCTCCAATATTTTTCATAAAGGAAGACTTTCTCTTCCATTCAAAGATCACTAAAACATTTTGGGCTATTCTATTGCTCCATAATTGGGTTTTTAAAGATTATCCTCATTTCAGTTTTTTCTAAATGCTTCCTTTAAATATGAGAAAGGGCTCTTTATGTCTTTTCTAATTGCTTCCTGTCGTTCAATTCTTCGATCTTCTTTTTAAACTTTTTGCTCAATTTTCGGAAAATTGAATTGCACGCTCAGGAGCCGGAAATCTGTGAAAACTGTGTTGTAGCAGAATCAACATTGAAAAACCAAACACTTAAATCAAATTGACTGCCTTTTCAAAATCTGAACAAGCATTGTAGGTCTCAGCTCTTTTGGTGCTCTTCTTAGATATTTTTAGGCAGGTCTTTTTTTGCTCCTTTCTTTTTCACCTTCTTTGAAGGAGTTTTTCCTTTATGTTTTAATTGAACTCTAAGGATGGTTTATATTGTAGCAAAATTCCCCCAAATTGTAACTTTTTGTTTTAAACCCGAAACAACCTGATTTTTGAACTAAGTGTCTGAAACTTGTTTTGAAACTTTTCTTTCAATCGCAACACACATGGCGGGTAGCACAGTTTCTGATCCCATCTTCCCCTTCTTAAAGAAAGAAGGTTCTGGAGAGGTTTAGGGCTACATTCCTATAGAAGCTGAATTTAAGCCTTGAGCCTTGTCTTGAGAGCAATTACCTCTATAAAGGTGAGGACTAAGAGGATATGCTAAATTTTCATAAAATTTGCCACACTATCCCTACACAAAATGAGGAAATTATTTGTAAAAGTGGTTCTGTGCCACCTATGTTATTTATTATGGTTCTTATATGATGTTTTATGTGTTGGTTTTGTTTGTGTACGTGTTATTAATGAAATCAGTGTCGGCATAAGTTGCTTAGTGGGCGGTGGAGCTAATTTTTGTTATAATTATTTAAAAAAGCAATCTGATGGAAGTCTCACTTAGATGCTTAGCATATTGATATAGTCTCCGATATGAGAACAAAATTAAATAATAAAAATAAAATATCATAATTCGCCCAAATTCTTCTCGGTGGCTATATTGAGGCTTAAGACTTCATGCCGCTTTCATGCTTATAAACTTCTCAACGCTATAACCGGCGTAGTAGCTGAGAAAAAATGCGACTGCATCTCCTTAAGCGGTGGCATTGACACCTCTGTAGTAGCGGTCGCAGCTGCAACTGCCGGTCTTAAACCAAGAGCCTATGTTGTTGCCTATGAGAGCGGGTTGCCTAAGGATCTATACTATGCTGAACACGTCTCTAGATTTCTCGGGCTAGAGCTCAAGTACGTCATAGTAGACAGAGACAAAGCTATGAACTTAGCTAGAAAGGTCACTGATTGCTTTGGCAAAGAGAACCTAGACTCACATGGCGATGGAGGATGCATTGAGATGAGAAATGATGTAGTGTTCTATGCTGTACTCGAAGAAACACTCAAGGACGGCTGTTCGTGTGTCTTCCTTGGCTCTGGGGGTGACGAGCTATTTGCTGGGTACAGCTTCATGCTTGAGCTCACTAGCTCAGAGTTGGAAGAAGCTATATGCAAAATGATAAGAGGGAGATTCCCCGAACTCCAAATAGCTGATTGTATTGGTGCGAAGGCTGTAGCCCCATTGCTTGACGAAAGGGTTGTAAATGTCGCCACCACTATACCGATGGAGTGCTTGAGGGGCATACCTCCTCGGGGTAAGGAAGTCCTTAGGTATATATTAGAGGAGAAGGGACTCTGGGAGATAGCAGAGAGGCATAAGGCTCCAGCAGAAGAGGGCTCTGGGACTAAATCCTTGTGTGTTTCTATATATGATAGATAGCTGATGATCCTCGTTGAACCTCATCGGGGGATCTGGATATGAGGGTAGCGTTCGTTTCTGGCGGCAAGGACTCCTACTATGCTGTCTACAAGTATGGCGGAGTAGACCTTGGAGTAATGTTGGTGTATGACTTTCCGAGACCTAGTCCACACACAGTGAACATCGGTAAGAGTCTAGAGTCTCTACTAGCATGCAGTATTCCAGTGTTGGTTGCTAAGCTGAGCAAGGGCCGAGAGTTTGAGGAGACAGCAGATCTCCTGAAGAGGATCTCCCCGACCATAATAGTGGCTGGTGATGTGTACGTAGAGGATCACTTGAAGTATATGGAGAGGTTGGCTAAGGCTATAGGTTCAGATCTTGCTGAACCCCTGTGGAGCTACGATCCAGTGGAGCTACTCTATAGAGAGATAAGGGATGGTATTAGACCTGTGATCATAGGAGCCGTAGATAGCCTGAAAGGATATTTAGGGAAAACTCTTACACCAGATATGTTGGAGGAGTTCGTCCGCTACTCGAGGACTGTGAATGTTGACCCCTTAGGGGAGCATGGGGAATATCACACACTGGTATCTGATGGACCGCTCCACAAGCAAGGAATTTCTTTTAGGCCAGTAGGAGTAGAAGATTTTGACTCATACAGCATCTTGAGGCTCATCTAAGTTACATTGATAAAGAAAAGAATAATAATTATCTTAAATGCTATTGTGCGTGGAAATAGTTCTACAATGGTTGAGAACCTTTTAGATCAGCTCCCTCCAATTTACTCGAGACTTAGAGATCTAGGCGGTGCTCTCGAGCGTCCTTAAGGACATTGCAGTTCCAAAAATAATGCTGGGGATGAAGCAGATAAAGTCAACTAAATATGGAACATATATGGAAAGTCGAAACAGTTTTCAAAGCATGCTCATACCAATGCTCTCTACATTCTCATTCTTGAAAGCCGGCCTTAGCTGAACCTTTATATGAGCCAAGTCCAAATATTTTTCGTTTTTTATATAATTTGATATTCTATCATTATCTTTGGGTCTTAAGTATGGCAGAGCAAAGCATAGTCAAGGTATTAAATGGTAGAGAGGTGTGGGATGAAATCACCTCCCGAGGATTCAGTAATGTGCTTTCCGTTTACTTCATCGCTTCAACTAAGATTTCCACGATTCCTGGAATAAGCCTAGCTGGAGTCAACTCGGAGCTTACTCTCTACACTCCAGCCCTTGATGTTGAGTACTTGACCCTAGGAAAGCCGAAGTCACTGCCCATTGTCCCGACGACACCAGATGGAGTGCCTACTCCAGCTCTATTAACAAGAGTTGCCATACAGCTTTCAGGGATCCCTTACCTAGTTGTAAACTGTGGAAGCTATATAGATCCCCAGATACCGCATGTGGACATACCAGGCAAAGCTGTTGGAGGAAGGATCGATGTTGAGGACTCTCTCACTCCAGAGGCTGTATCTAAACTTTTCGATGGTTCGAGAACTCTGGGAAAGATGCTTGGGTCGGAGAGCTCTCTTCTGGTTGTAGGTGAATCTATGCCTGGAGGGACAACTTCGGCTATGGCCATTATGGAGGCGCTAGGCTATAGAGCCGTTGGAAGGGTGAGCAGTGCGAGTCCATCAAACCCACATGACCTGAAGAGAGAAGTCTTTGAGAGCGCTGTTAAAAGAGTTGGAAAAAGGCTTCCGCTAGTTGAACCACTAGAGGTAGTTAGCCACTTCGGAGACCCCCTCCATATATCGATTACAGGTTTTCTCGCTGGAGCGCTTGAGAGAGGCGCCAGAGTTATATTGGCAGGTGGCACCCAGATGTCTGCTGTACTCGCCCTGGCTAGAGCTCTCGGTATTCGCTTTGGCGGTAGAGTAGCCATAGGCACCACCCGCTGGATTGTCGAGGACAGGAGCTCAAACCTTTTGGGGCTTGTTAAAGATATATATCCAGATGTTCCTGTAGCCTATGCTGATGTGAACTTCTTGAGCGTTAGGCATCGGGGTCTCAGAGCTTACGAGGAGGGGTATGTTAAGGAGGGGGTTGGAGCTGGTGGCACTCTGATAGTTAGTGCTCTCCTCAGGAATATTAACATGGAAGAGTTGTTGAAAGCGGTGCAGGAAGAGTATGAGAGGGTCGTTAGTCTTGCCCAAGAGAGCTAGACGCTTAGATGCAGACACTATACTGAGAGGTTTCGACAGCCCTATGGAGGTAGTCTCAACACCCCCACTAATCACCCCAGACAGGCCTATAAGAGGGGAAGTGGAGGTCCTAGTATTTAAGAGGGTAAGGACCGAGGAAGTGGAGAACCCCATAAAATACTATACGCGAGTTGCTAGAACGCTAGGCCTGAAAAGAGCCCTGATGGTCACAACCTCGGTGTCTTTAGACGATAAATTCAGTTACATAAGGGTTGAGAAAGCTGTTGCCTTTCTTTACATGACTGCGAGCCCAAAGCCCCCGGTATGCTCAGATTCTGTTACATGCCTTCCCCTTCTCTTTGGCACAATCAATGCAGTTGCTGTAGATTACCAGCCGCTGAGCTATAATGCTCTAGTAGATCTATTGAGAACCTCAGCTGAAGCGAAGGTTTTAGCTTCAATCGACCCTCTGCTGCGATGTAGAACCTGGTCGCCAGAGACGGTGTCTGATTCTATATTGATCCTCGAGCCGTCGGAAGTGAATGAGAGAATCGCTTTTGCAGGTATATCCACTAACATTGGGAGGCTGCTAGACGTGTTCTCTGAAGTTTCTTCCGGCTGCCTCATACCCGAGGTAAACATATCCAAAGCTAAATCTCTTGCCTTGAAGCCGCTAAAGAGAGCTCAGCAAGATCCTAATGTTTGGGCCCTTTTAGTTGCAGCCAGAGAGCTAGACCTTCTTGGACTAGCCGGAAGCATACCAGAGATAGCCAAGGAAGAGCTCGAGGAGGACGGCAAAAAATTAGTTGCTGATGAGGTCATCGACACAGCTTTACTCACATACCCAGCTGGACTCAGTGGCTTGTTCATAATATACCGGGTCGATAGGCAGAAAGACTACGGCATTGTTGACCATGAAGAGCTCGGCGTTTTCATGGACTATGTGCTTTCAGCATTACTAGTATGCATGATAGTAGATCTCCTTGCTAGGGTAGATAGAGATGAGGAATAGGGTCATTTGTGTAGTGATGGCTGGTGGTGAGGGAAGAAGATTTGGCAACCCAGAGAAGTTCATGGAGAAGGTATGTGGGGAGCCGATACTTTCCAGACTCGTGAAGCAGCTAGAGAGGCTCTGCGTGCATATAGTATTAGCACTCTCTCATAGGACTGAGGAGGTCTGCTCTGCCTTCGGAGACGAGCTTGCCATTAGCTGTGTCGAGCTCCCGGGTAGGGATTACGTCGAAGACCTGGGCATGGTTGTTAGAGCTCTTCCTAAGCCCCTCCTAGTGGCAGCGGCCGACTTGGTCATTAGCTACGAATCCCTTCTAGGTTTCGTCGAGATAGCTCTTGAGCTTCGAACAAGTATAGTAACAGCTGAAGCGGTTGGTGATGGTTCGCCCTCGTTGCTGGGCCTCTCCTTGTTTCATGAGGAAAGAGGAGAATGGGTAAATGTCTTGTTAGATGGTCGGAGCGCAGTAGATGTAGACGAGCGTGATGACCTTGAGAGAGCTGAAAGAGTATGTAGGCAATTGTAGAGGGCACGGGGGCAGAGCACCTGAGGGCTATCTAGACTTTTCTGCCCCTCTCAACCCACTGGGCACTCCTGAAGTAATCAAGAAGCTCATTCTTGAGGCAGTAACAAAAGGTGCTTACAGTAAATACCCTGACTACGAGTATGACCGACTTAGGGGGGCTATCGCAGGCTTCTACGGCATTGAGGCAGAGGGAGTGGTGCCGCTAAATGGGGCTAGCGAGGCTCTGTATCTGCTCTTACTCACTTTGAGACCGGATACCTTAGTTGTATTTGAGCCAACTTTCGGAGACCATGGGTGTTTGTCTAAGACTGTAGGATTGAAGATAGTTCCCCTCCAGTACATAGAGTCCGGACTCAGCTACGAGCTGCCCATGCAGGCCCTCAGAAACATAAGTGCTCTCAGAGGGAGTAAAGCTCTGGTGATGTTATCCAACCCTAATAATCCTACTGGGGCTGTGCTCTCAATAGACCAGGTTAAGGAAGTTCTTGAAGTCTTCACAGACTCGGTAGTGGTAGTTGATGAAGCATATTTGGAGCTATGCTACTCATGCGATAGTGCAGGTTCTCTTAGGCTGACAAAAAGCTATGATAACTTAGTTGTCCTCAGGAGTCTAACTAAGATATATGTAGTTCCGGGCCTGAGGGTAGGGTTCCTTTATACGTCAAATGCTAAACTAGCAAACGTGGTTGAAAACTCAAGACCCCCGTGGAACGTTAACTCTATAGCTGAGGAAGTATTTTCGACTGCACTTAGCGAGCATGCAGGAGAATTGAAGTCGTTCATATCGCTGTCTAGAGATGTAGTCAGGTTGGAGGGAGAGCACCTATCTAGGGGCTTGAAGTCGCTTGGGTTAACTGTATACAGGTCCTCAGTTCCCTATTTTCTCGTTAAGCATGATCGAGTCACGACCAGCGAAGTAGTGAAAGCCTTATCTCAAAGAGGAATATACATTAAAGACGCGTCTGTCTACTTAGGCTTGTCCCAATACCACGCTAGAGTGGCAGTTAGACTAAGGCATGAAAATGAGGTACTATTATCAGCATATAGAGAGGTGCTCCAGTCTGTCCGCAAGCAAGAGGATTAAGGCACTCCTATCTCTGATGACAAGGATACCTCTCGGAGAGCAGCCTATAGAGGAGGCTGCTAAAGCATTCTACCTTGTGCCCCTTATTGGGACTCTTGAGGGTCTAATTGTGGGCTCCATAGTTGCTCTTTTGGTCTGGCTAGGTGTTATTCCAGTAATCATATCTATCCTTTACTTCTTTCTCCACATAGTACTAACAGGCGGTATTCATCTAGACGGTTTTGCTGATTATTTAGATGTGATTGGGTCACATAAGTGCGGAGACCAGGCCTTAAGGGTATTGAAGGACCCTAGGAAGGGGTCCTATGCTGTGGTAGTTACTTCACTGAGGGTAGTTGCAGGAGTAGCGAGCCTATCTGTGCTGGTAGAATACCTTGGAATGATGATTGTTTTTCCATTAGTAGCATCGTATATAGCATCTGCCGAGGCGATGTTTGTAAGCTGCCTTTTTGGAATCGAGGAACCGTACGAAGGTATGGCTAGAAGCTTCTGCAGGTATTCCAAGAACCGCATGCATGTTCTCAAGAACATTCTATACTACTTAATGCTCTCCATAACATTAGTAGCCCTGGGAGGCCTAAGCAGAGCAGGACCTAGTACTGTTGTAGTTCTCGCACTGCCGGCTATAGTAGGCACTTTAGTTTCTCATGATGCAAACAAGAGACTAGGGTTTGTTAATGGAGATGTTATGGGGTTCTCCTATGAGCTCACCCAAACGATCTCTCTAATACTGGTTGCAACACTGATCTCGACTAGAAGCTTAGCAAGGTGAAGTTATGCTCTATACCTTGTTTGACCTATTGCTAGTTCTCTTTCTTGCTCACCTCATGGACTTCATCTACCCATACCATACTGGACCCCTCTTTCTTATACATCCAGTTCACACGTCTTATGTGATGGCTGTGAAGCTGGGGAAGCCATTCTCTTCAAAGGCTAAAGGAGCTATAGTGTGGATTCTAGTCATCTCTGCACATATACTTGCCTACTTCTTCCTCATTTACTTCTCTTCTCTTATTCACAAAGCCCTCTTAATAGTGATCTCGGCCTATATTTTGAAGACCTCTTTCTCCCTTAGACTACTTTTCGACATAGTTGGGAAGACCTCTGTCTGTTTAAAAAATGGGGATTTGGAATGTGCCAGGTTCTGGGTACAGCAGATAGTTAGGAGAGATGTTAAAAAGCTCCAGGAACAACATTTAGCTTCTGCGGCTATAGAGTCCTTAGCTGAGAGTCTAGTTGATGGTTACATCTCACCTCTCTTCCTCTTCATTTTTCTTGGTCCCCTAGGAGCCCTATTCCAGAGAGTTGCAAACACTCTCGATAGTGCACTAGGATATAAGGACCCCCCATTCAGAGATGTTGGATGGTTTTCAGCGAGAGCAGACACGGCAGTAAATTATGTTCCAGCAAGACTTGCGAGCCTCTTCATAGCTCTCGCGTCTCCGGCTGCTGGAGGAAGTATTGGGGTTGCTTTCAAGACAATTAAGAAAGAGCACGGTAGAACTGAGAGTTTCAACGCAGGATACCCTATGTCCGCCATGGCTGGAGCTCTTGGCGTGAGGCTGGAGAAGATCGGGTGCTATACTATAAACAACAGTGCCAGATGGCCTGGATGGCAGGACATAGTGAGAGCCCTTAAAGTTGCTAAGCTCGCTGTGTTCTTATGGTTAGCTGTGTCTCTGGGAGCTATACTCGTAATCAAGAGCATTTAGTTCAAGCTACTAGAGCACCGCTGTTCATAAATAGAGGACTTCTTTGGGCTCGACAGCCACCCATGAGTCCGCGCGGATACCTAGATTCGCGTGGGAAGGTAGAAGTTCCTGATATGAAAGAACATAAAAATGAATATCCAAGACAAGCAGTTTACGAGGCTGGCATCTTTCCTCATAATATCAAACTCTAGTAATTTAAAAGCCTCCCAAAGTGATGGTAGATTCACAACACTCTCCAATGTTTTCTCTTTATGTAGAAAGAGCAGTGATTAACAGGTCGGGCAAATTTTTATGACTTAGTAAGTTTTATTTTTAAAAGGATGACGCTTATTAAAAATAAATTTTCTATTGATCTCCAATCCAGCCTTCTCTTGTTTTCTTTAACAGTTTCTCCTTTCTTTCCACTTTATTCTATCATATTTACAAAGAGCAGATCAGGAATAATCAAAACAGGATAAATCATGCTGAAGATTTCCAATTAAGATTGACATCCTCATAGTTCCGAAGAGCTAGGATGCAACTTTCAGAAAAAAATTAACGGAACTTCTTGATAGTTATTTTGTAAAGTGAAGCTATACAGCAGCAAGACATTGTGAGCGCTCTTGAGGGCTAGGAAAGCGCCGGGGGCGGGATTTGAACCCGCGCGCCCCCAACGGGACAGTAGGTCTCTCTCCTTCTGCCGGAAACCTCCATTGCCCTGGTCTCGAGCCTACCGCCTTAGACCGCTCGGCCACCCCGGCTCATAATTATTTTAAAATAAAACGGCAATTTATTCTTATTGAGAATGAGAACTTAGCTCCTTCAGTCCTCTAAAGACGGTTGTTCCATTTTCGTTGCTGAGCTCCACCAGCATCCCAGTTGAAAGGCTCTGAGGATCTCCTTCATATCTACCAAGAATTTTCATTCCGTTGAATTCCGCAATTCCTATGTAAATTGGGGGCGTAAAACCTTTAGGCGGAACAAGAATTATTGTATATGTTAAAATTTTTCCCACAGCCCTCTCCACTGTGACCTCTCTGAACTTGGTGCTTCCGCAGAAGCATCTGAACTTAGGGGGAAAGAATTTCCTTCCGCATTTCTCGCATTCATAGTACCTGAACATTCTACCACCCTCTCTCATATAGAACTGTGAAGGCATTGTTTCCAAATCCGCCCATGCTCATTGAAATCGCATAGTTGAAATCCCTCTTCACCTGCCTCTGACCTGCCTCCCCTCTCATTTGCAGAGCAATTTCATATGCTTGAGCAACTCCTGTTGCTCCTATAGGATGCCCCTTAGCCTTGAGGCCACCACTAGTGTTTACGGGAAGCTCGCCGTCATACCTTGTTTCATATTCCATAGAGGCCTTCCATGATTCCCCCCTTGGATAGAAGCCCATGCTCTCCAGCTCAACAAGCTCAAGAATTGTTGCCATGTCATGTAGCTCTATGAGTCCTATTTGCTCTCTAGTTACTCCGGAGAATCTCAGTGCTTTTTCCAATGAATTCTTCACTGCATTTAGAATCAACAGATCCTCTCTCTCATGAACCACATGGGTATCGGTAGCACCAGCTACGCTTTTTATTATTATAGGCTTGCTTGTGATGGTTGTTGCTGTATCCTTTCTCACCAGCAGAATGGCTGCAGCTCCATCGCTTATTGGCGTGTAGTCCATGACCTTGAGAGGATCATTGACAATCTTGGAGTTCATGTATTCTTCAATTGTTATTGCTTTCTGGAAGTGAGCCTTTGGATTCATGCTTCCGTGGAGATGATTCTTCACAGCTACATAGCCAAGTGCTTCCCGGGGAACAGAGAACTTTTCCATATATAGCCTAGCAAGCATGGCAGCATAGCTAGGAAGGGTTACACCGTGCCTCCTCTCATAATCATGTACTAGCCCTGATATTATAGCTGCATTTTCCTCAGTCGATATATGGGTCATCTTCTCTCCTCCGACAACGAGCACTGCCTCTGCTTGACCCGATGCTATGAGGAGCCAGCCATTGTAGAGAGCAGCACCGCCGCTTCCGCTTGTGTTCTCCACTCTGAATACTGTTGCATTTTCAAGCCCGAGAAGGCCTGCTAAGATGTTCGCCGGCCCCATTATATTCTCATATCTTCCTGGGCTCATGGCAGAGGCAATGAGGGCATCTATTTTTTCTACGTTTGTTCTGTGAAATACCTCTTCAATAGCCTCCATGTAAAGATCTATGAGGCCCTTTCCCTCCCTCTTGCCGAACTTCGTCATCCCATAGGAAACAACTGCTACTTCCTCTAGATCCCTCGGCATGCTGCTTAACCTCTGGGATTTCTATGCCCAGAACGTATTTAATTTTTTCGTCTTTTGAATATAATCAATTCGATTTATGACTATTTTCCAAGCTTCTTGAAAGAACTGTTTCTCTAGGCTTTCGACTAGCGAGAATAGGAACTGGTGCCGCGGCCGGGATTTGAACCCGGGTCACGGGCTCGAGAGGCCCGCATACTTGGCCGGGCTATACTACCGCGGCACAGGAGACTAATTCCATAAGAAAATATTGGGCTTTATATTGATTTCCTCAATCTGTGATTTCTATCCGCATTGACTTCAAGCTCAATACTAGCATTTCCAGAGAGAAGATGATCTGTGAATTTTAAAATAGGATTTTGGTGGACCGGCCGGGACTTGAACCCGGGACCTCTCGGGTGCAAACCGAGTGCTCTTCCAGCTGAGCTACCGGCCCTCAATGTTAAAAATAGAAAAAGGAGTTTTTAATCTTTAACAGCTTTTCCAATCATTTCTTACTAAAAGATCCAAGCAGCTTGAGAAGCTTTATTAGCTTTGTGAGCCCTATTTGCACTTCTGGATCTTTCAGAGCTTTCAATAGTCCCCCTATGCCAGTTTTCTCCCTCTCCTCTGAGAGAATTATCTCCCCGCTTCTTTCAAGCAACTCAGCATAGTTATCCAGCCTATCAGCCAGTCTCAAGATCTCTGGATTCATCAAGTACTTCAGTAGGCTCTCTAGAACTTCACTGCTTGATATGACTTTGAGAAGATCGATAAGGCCGCTCTCGTTCATTGCTATGAGCAATTCGGTCAAATTTGCTACAGCTTCCTCCATCCTCGGATCCTCCAGATAATTCAGAATCCTCTCATTTGCCTGAGCTTTTTCATTTGCCTCTACCATCCTCTCTCACCCAATACGCTAGGCTCAGTAGCCTCGAAATACGCATTGAATATTGGCTCAAACTTTCTTGGATGCATGAGCGATGGGAAGTACATAGAAACGAAAAGATCCTCCATTAGTCTCTTCAGCTTGGAGAACCTCTGCCCCACTGGCTTATTCTCGTAGTCACTAATCACGAATATTGCCTCATTGTCTGTTATCATGGGACAGTTCGTTCTTCCAGTGTACACGGCATTCTCTCCTCTAATTCTCCTCCATACAGTGAAGGCACCAAGATGGGCGGCAACACCTGTCTTCGATGTTGGAGCGTTGGTGCAGTCTCCAATAGCATAGGCATCATCATAGGAGGAAATGCTTAGCTTGTTCTTGTCGACCTTTATGAATCCATCTTCGTCTCTGGCATCCGCTGGGTTGATCTCTATTTTGGGCCCCTTGTGAAATGGTATCACAGCCAGAGCATCGTATGCTACTTCCTCTCCATTCATTCCTACCACTACTTTTCTCTCCACATCAATGCTATCTATCAAAAACGATGTCCTGACTGATATGTTTCCGAACTCCTCCATTTTTTTCTCAATTGTTCTGGCAAGCTCAGCTTCTGTATATGCATGCGGTGATGGATATAGGAGCTCTACGCTTACATCCCTTTTCTCTTTCTTGAAGAAAGATGCTGAGAGAAATGTCCCCTTGTGGGGAGCGGGAGGGCACTTTATAATGAGATCCGGAACTCCTATCACGAATTTTCCCTTCTTCAAGCCCCTGATTGTTTCCCATAGCCTCACTGCTGATTGAGGAGTTGAGTAGTAGTCTCCAAACCTATTGAGGCTCTCCCTCATGCCAGGAAGGGAGTCATAGTCAAGGCTTGCTCCCGCAGCTACAACTACAACATCATAATCAAGCTTTCTATTTTTCTCAGTGATAGCAAACCTATTTTCCAGATCTAGCTTTGTAACCTTTTCCAGTATTAGCTCCACATTCTGATGCAGAAGAGAATTCACGCTTCTGGAATACTTCTCCGGCGGTTCTCCTCTGAATGCTATGAAGAGATTCGCTGGTTGGAAGAAATGAACTGGAGAGTCAGTAACGAGTGTTACTTTCTTTCCCTCTTCGGCAAGCAAATTTGCCGCTATTATTCCTCCTGATCCTCCTCCTATTATCAGCACTCTATTCTCTGCCATTGTTCTCACTTGGCTCAATTTTAGCTATTTCTTCGCTGTAACTTCTATGACAGCCCTAATAACTCCTGAACTATCCTGTTTCAGCTCAACAAGCTTATTTCCGGTGCTCTCAGTCCATGATTTCACATCTGCAACAAATCCCTGATCTGTTGCAAGAACTTCAATTATGTCTCCATTCTTTGCTTCTCTGTAGGCTCTTGTTAGCTTTGCTATAGGTCCGGGACATGCCATGCCTCTAGCATCCACTAGTTTTTTTTCTCCCATCTTTTCAGCACCTCATTTTCAAATGCCTTTAGAAAGACTCAAGAGATTAAATATATATCACAGTGTCTCCCGCTGTTTTTGTCAAAAAGAAGGTTGCTCCCACTACATCATCAACGATGGGATCCCAGTCCTCCTTCTTTACGCCGAGAGCCTCTGCTGTCATTGAGCATCCATATACCTTCACATCCCCCATCTCCTTTGCCATCTTCAGCATATCATACCAGCTTGGAGCATTCATCTTCTGCATTCCCTCGAACATCTTCTTAGCGAAGTCGCTGAACTCCGCAGACGGTCTGGGCTCTGGCTTGTTCTTTGTGAAATAGGGAACTGCGAAGCCCGTGACGAAGATCTTGACTGGAATTCCGAGGCTGGCTGCTGTCTGGGTTAGAACTCCAAGAGAAATGAAGTTCTCCGCCTGTCCTCTTGCTATTATTATTGAAAGACCTGCCATATCTAGCACCGCAAATTCATATGCTCTTTGCCATATAAAAAGAATGTATATATTTATCATGTCTAATTTATGTCTTTAAATATTCAAAAAAATTACCTACTCTTGAAGGCTGAGGACGATCTCTACCTTGTTCGCTCCAGATAGAAAGATGCTTGGCTCGTCAAGCTTCAAGCCATACTTTTTCTCCAGATATGTCTTCATAGAGCTGGAAAGGCTCCTTGTGAGACAATCAGCTTTCTTCACATTCAATTTCGGATGAGAGATAAAGCTTACATAGAGAGAGAATGGTTTTCCATTTAGGTACAGAGTTTTTATAGATGTGAGCTTGAAGAGGGAGCTTTCCTCTAGCTTATGCATAATTCGATCCAGGCTTTTTTCAAGAGAAAATGAGTTTTTGACAAGCTGTTCCAGCTCCTCGCAAGAGTCCGAATCCCTTAATATCTTGAATAAAACTGCTCCTCCAAAATCGGTTGAATAGAACAAGGCTTTTGTCAGTTCACTGGGATTTTTGACTATTTGAATTGTCTGGAGACCCTGGCAACATGCTGAAAGGAGAGAGCTTGCTTCTGGGAGTGACTTGCCGAGATTCTTCCATTGAAGAGCTATGAGTCCTATGTGCTTTCCATCTTCCTTCGGAAAAATCCACGTAGCTGCAATTTCTGCCCCTTTTTTCTGCAGATTGATTACTGCCTGTGCTATCTCGAGCACTGAGGATTCAATGAAAAGAAGGAGAAGATCTCTCTTCCCTGAAAAGAGTCTCAGGTTTTCGTTCCTGAGGGAAGGAAGAAGGGCAACCAAGCCATCTAAAGATTTGGAAGACTCATATGATATTTCCGGCATGCTCTCCTGCTCAGCACTTATCTCCACAATCTTTCTGTCAAATTTTTCTCCCAATGCTATCTATCTCCCTCAAATGAATAATCCGGCAACAATTTAATAAAATTATTAAAATGAAAAGTTAAAAGGAATCCTTGAAGTGTTTAATATGGTTAAGCTTATACCAGATTTGGATGATATAACTCCTGAATCCTTTCTCTCATCTCTGTTTTCAATTTTCGAATACAAGAGAAAGGCTGGGATCACGCCATATCTCGACAATCCAAGCGACCTTAGAGAGAGAGCAACGCTGTATGCTACAAGCTTCAAAAACGGTTCCTACGGATGGGCATCGAATATCTGGTCAAGGTCTGCCGCAAACACGGTAATAATTAATGATGCTAAGGAGATGAAGAGAGAGCACAAAATCCTGCTGCAGAGAGTGCTGGAGCACGTTCTTGCGCAGGGTCCGCTGATTAAAGTGGATGGAGCTTATGGATCTCCTGGAAGCAAGGTCAGAATGAACGTTAGAGTCTTTGTCGATCCCCAGTTTCCCGATCTAGCCTACCGCTGGAGACAGCTTGTATTTGAGCCTGACAGAGACAGGGATCCAGATGCTACATTGATTGTAATACCACACTATTTGGGTAACCCCATAATACCTGGAACTGACAGGTTGATGGCCGTAATCAGATTTCCAAACCACAATTTCACAGTAATAACTCTATCATCATACCAAGGAGAGATAAAAAAGGGTGCTCTGTGCCACTGGATTTATTATGCATATAAGGCGGGATGCACGGGAGAGCATGCTGCCCTCAGGGAATTCAGTGTAAAGACCATTGATGGATCCTGGAAAAGGGTTGTTCTGGCCATATGGGGATTGACTGGAAGCGGAAAGTCGACTCATGGCTTCTATGTATGGACTGAGAGAAATGCTGAAGTCTACCAGAGGCTCTTCGGAATCAACCCACTTGAATATGTGAAGGAGCAGGAAATAAAGAACGATGATATCATAGCAATCTGTGAGGACAGGGTTTACGGCTCTGAGCTGGGAGCTTGGACGAAGACTGAAGATTTAACACCAGATCTGGAAGCTATGTGGAATGGGGCAATGAGCAGCAGAGCTCTTCATGAGAACACAGAGTTCGATGAGAGGGGATATCCAGGATTTGAGGGAAAGCTTTTCCAGTACTTCGGTTCTCCGAATAGGAATGCGAGGTCTGTGCTTTACCTAGAAGATACGGGCTACTTCAGAGGTAGTGTGGACAGCAGCGGAAGGCTCAATGCTGCTGTATTCCTAAGTCCGGGATACTTCACTGATTATGCATGGGTTAAGATAGTCGACCCAGCACTAGCAGCTAAGGTACTCGCCGATGGAAGGACTGTAGGCCACGCAGCGCAGGCCAGAGAGCTTGTTGGAAAAGTTAGGTTCGTTCCGAGGTACTCTGAGTTCACAATTGGTGTTAAGGATGACGTCCATGTTATCAG
Organism: Fervidicoccaceae archaeon; assembly: GCA_038734945.1. Lineage (NCBI taxonomy): Archaea > Thermoproteati > Thermoproteota > Thermoprotei > Fervidicoccales > Fervidicoccaceae > Fervidicoccaceae archaeon. The sequence continues at coordinate 322,543 of JAVYOA010000002.1, forward strand.
ATTCTATGAATTCCTGAAAAAGTGGAGAGAGAAGGGACATGAGGTCAACATATATCAGTGGAACACAACAGGCAGAATAGTTGCTAAATACAGATGGGTTGAGAAGAAGCTTGGAGATAGAACAATAATGGCCCCAGAGCCAATCCTGCAGGAAGTGAATGGAATTCTGAAGCCCGTTGGAGGAGAGAGGCCCCTAATAGAGGAGACTGAGCTGTTCTTGCTACAAGCGGAAAGGGGGGCTGTGGAGTGGTCTCCGCATCCAGTTTGGGGCGAAAAGGTGCTGGTTCCAAAGAAGGTGGAGGGGATTAGTGAGGAGAGGTTGAAGCAGCTGAGTCCGCTCACATATATGAGCATGGAGGAGTTCAGGGCCCTGCTGAAAGCTCAGCTGGAGGAGAGTAAGTACAATTTAAGCAGATTGGGTCTGAAGCTTCCACCAGAGATAATGAACTCCATGGACTTCGAGTAGCAGCTATTCTCTCCTTTTTATTCCTTCCTCAGAGGCCTCTGAGACAATGTACATTGAGCTAATGCCCTTCTCCTCAAGCAGCTCGGTGAGGGCCTTTCCCACATTATTGGCAACTTTCTCGTTTGGAGAAACTGCGAAGACTGAGGGGCCTGCTCCAGAAATGTTGAAGCCAAGAGCTCCGTGCGAAAATGCTTCCTTCTTCAACAGGTCGTAGTAGGGAATTAGTTTTTTTCTGTGAGGTTCCGCTATGTGATCGGTTGAAACTGATTCACCGAACATTTTAAGATCCTTTAGAAAAAGTGATGCTGTTAGCTTCCCCACAGCGGAGCTCTGCCTTATGCTGCTCTCCAAGCTTATATCCTTTGGAAGGATCCCTCTTGCTGCCCTGGTCTTTCCCTCGACCTTTCCGAGACCAGTTGGGACAATTACTGTGAAGAAGGCATTTGCTGGAATTGGGAGCTTTATGAACTTTAGAGTTTCGTAGTCCGTGAGAACGACTCCTCCGAGATAGCTGGCAGAAACGTTATCATAGTGCAGCGAGCCAGCTGCCATCATTTCACCGCAGGCTGAAATTAGAATGGATTCCCTTTCTGAAAGAGGCAAACCAAAGAGGTGGGAAAAAGCTCCGACTGCTGCTACCGAGGATGCTGCAGAGCTTCCGAGCCCTCTTGAAATTGGAACTCCTTTCTCCAGCGTGATATGGAGATCGACCTTTCTTTCCATTCCACATGCTCGGAGCAGCTCTCTGATCAAGAGAAATGCTATGTTTTTTTCATTTCCACCGGGGATTTCCTCGCCTCTTGTCTCGAGCTCTATCGAACCGCTTCCCTCCTTTGCCTCCAATGTGAGTGCATCTCTAGGATGCCTCAGAGCTAAGCCAAAAATATCGAATCCTGGGCCCAAATTTGCTATAGAAGCTGGGCTCTCCACTGCAACGCGCTCTAGCCTGAGAGAGGCTCCTCTGCATTTTTCCTCGAATATTTTCAAGTGCTCGCAAAAGGGCTGAACTGCGCCCAATTTCTCTGCCTCCTAGCTGAGTTCCCCCCTTTTCAGGTACTCTGCATATAGCTCTGCCATGAGAACTCCAGTTCCTGCTGCTCCTCTAACTATGTTGTCTCCTAGAACAACATATCTAAGCAATCGGCCTTCTCCATCGAGCTTTATCCTTCCCACAGTAACTGCCATTCCTTTTCCATTTCCCCTGTCAAGCCTCGGCTGAGGCCTGTCATCCTCTTCTTTAACTATTATGGGCTCCTTTGGCGCTGTAGGAAGATGCAATCCAGATATCTTGTTCCAGGAAGTGCTTCTCAACGATCTGACTATCTCTTCCTTGCTCACGCCGCTTTGAGAGAGCTCAACGACAACGGATTCTGTGTGTCCATACAGGACTGGGACCCTTGTTGTGGTTGCATATATATTGAAATCAGCATGTGAAATTTCTCCATTCTCCAGCCTTCCAAGCATTTTTTTGGGCTCGCTCTCCACCTTCTCCTCCTCCCCCTGAATGAAGGGAATGAGATTATCGATAATTTGCATTGAGGGAACGCCGTGGATCCCTGCTCCGCTGAGAGCCTGCATAGTTGTTACGAAAACTTTTCTGATGCCGAAGGCATCATATATTGGTTTGAGGGAAAGAGTCAATATTGCTGAGGTGCAGTTCGGCACCTTCAGCACTTTTCCGCTTCCAAAGTTCTGCTTCCTGAGAAGCAATATGTGATCTGCATTAACTTCTGGGTTCAGAAGGGGGATGAGAGGATCCATTCTCCAGTTGCTTGCATTGGAGAAGACTATTTTCCCTCTATCAATCAGCCTTCTCTCTACTTCAATTGCTTCCTCTGCAGGTAAAGCTGTAAATGCAAAATCAAAGTCATTCCTTTCCAGAAGCTCCTTATTTGAGATGAGCCTGTTTTCCTCAACCTCGCTTGGAATAGGCTCGGGAAGAAGCCAATTCACAGCCTTGGAGTATGGCTTCCCAATGCTTCTCTCAGAAGCTGTGAGATAGACTGGCTCAAACATCCTGTGACCTGAGAGAAGAGAAATGAATTTCTGACCAACGAGACCTGTGGCTCCCAGAACAGCAACTCTGAACTTATCCATTTTCAGCACCCCAGATGAGATTTTCATGTATGAAATCGAGTAGTTCCAGAGCTGGGGATTTTTTGTCAAGAGATAGAAAAAGTAAATGAGGCCCCCTTATTTCGAATTTCGCCCCAAATTTTTCAGAATCCAAGTCATATGTTCTCAGCTTCCTCATGGCTAGAGCAGAGCTGTTCTTTCCTATGACCGCTATTCCGTATCTATCTGAGAGCTCCTTCATTGATATGACCTTAACTCCCTCGCTCGAGCATCCATTACCGCATATGTTTGTCCCCTCTCCAGAAATGGATCTCACAATAATTTTTCTCGGAAAGGAGAGGAGCTCTGCTGGCTCTAGGGTCTTTGGATGTAGGCGCTTTACTCCATAGAGAGAAGCCAGCTTCGCTTCCATCATCTCCAAGCTATCCACTTTTTTTGGTCTCCTCACGAGCTTTGGATCGCAGCTCATTATTCCACTAGTCTCCGTAATCAGCTGCACCTCCTCAATGGATAGAGCTCCAGCCACCGCTGTAGCAGTATAATCTGAACCTCCCCTTCCAAGAGTGGTAACTCTTCCATTTTCCAAGGAAGCTATAAATCCCTCTATTATTATTGGAGAGCTTTCCCTATTTACTGCCGAGATTTCCTCCCTCAGCCTGAAGGAGGTCTTCTCATAATCTATTGAGATATCACCATTGCTTTGTGAAGCAACAATGCTCTTTATGGCGCTTATATGTGCTGGTTTTTTTCCAATGACTCTGAAAGCACCAGCCATTAAAGCTGCACTCAGCCTCTCTCCAAAGGAAAGTATCAGCTCCCTGCAGAGCTGCCTCTCTAGACATTTATCGAAAATTGAAAACTGAAGATCATTCAGAAGCATTGATACTTCTTTTTCAGCTTCTGGATCCCCTATTTCTTCAGCAAATCTTAAGTGCAGATCTCTGATCTTATCTAACTTCTCCAGATTTCCAGCAGATATGTCAATTAGCTCATCCGTAATTCCTCTTGCTGCGCTCACAACCAGGAGAATTGTGTTTTTTTCTCTCAAAAATTCCTCCGAGATCCTCTCAGCTATCCTTATATATTCCCTCCCTGAAAAAAGGAGGGAGCCTCCAATCTTCACGACCTTCTCTATCTGTATCACATCTCACCTCCTGATTTCCTCAATGGCTTGGGATTCACCCTCTACTTGGATAATTGAGGGGGGGAACCTGGATAGCAGTGCGCTCCCTTCTTTGAGAGCGCTCCCAGTTCCTATTAGGACTGCACTTTCTCCCCTCTCCACTATTCTCTCCTCCAGGGCCTTGAGCAGACCGGCAAGGGTTGAGGCAGAGGCGCTCTCAACCCCTATGCCTCCCTCTCTAGCCAGCTGAAGCTGTGAATCCAATATTTCCCTGTCCTCAACATCTACAGCATTGCCTCCAGACTCCCTGACTGCAGCAAGCACTCTCTCCCAGTGTAGGGGGCTCCCAATCCTTATGGCTGAAGCTATTGTCTGTGGAGAGCTCACCTCACGGAATTTTCCTGTCCTCACTGCATTCACAATTGGTGATGCCCCCTCAGCCTGGACAATAAGAAGCTTTGGCAAGCTATCTATAATTCCCAGCTTCCTTAGCTCCTTCAAGCCCTTCCATATAGCATATGTGTTCCCTCCATTTCCAACAGGGATAACTATCCAATCTGGCACTCCTAATTCCTCGATAATTTCGAAGGCAATTGTTTTCTGCCCCTCTATTCTCCATGGATTCACTGAATTCATCAAATAGATCTCTTTGTCCTTTTCCGAGATCTCCAGAGCTTTCTTCATAGCGGCATCAAAGTTTCCAGCTATTTCTAGAATTCTTGCTCCATATAGAGCTAGCTGGGAAATCTTCCCCTCTGCTATACCATTCTTTGGGACCATCACTATTGGCTCCATCCCGGCCCTTCTGGCATACGCAGACATGCTTGCAGCAGTATTACCGGTAGAAGCAGATATTACTCTTTTGGAGCCAAGGGCCCCTGCAATAGTGATAGCAACGGTCATGCCTCTGTCCTTGAAGCTTCCTGTAGGATTGGATCCCTCGAACTTCATCCATATTCCAGCCATGCCAAGCCTCTTTTCAATGGACTTCAGTCTGATCAGCGGTGTGCCTCCTTCCATCATTGATACTATCCTAATGCCCCTTGGAACTGGAATAAAATCTCTATATCTCCACACTCCTCTTCTTCTTGTGCGGTGACTGGGGAATGAGTTCCTGAGGGGAGAATGCTCGAGGTGGAGGAGGCCGCCGCATTCGCACAGATATCTCTTTTCAAAAATTGAATATCTTCTACTGCACCTATCACACACTAAAGCGTTTGGCTCAAATCGCCCACCTGCTTGAGAAAGTTATTACTGTAAAAAGCACTTTTAAGTGGTTCCCCTACTTTTTTCCTATTAATAGGAAAAACAGCATTTTTTATAATTTATAATCTTCACTCCTTGCTCCTCCAAAGCAGGTGATGATTGAGGGCCAGGGATGCTAGAAGCGCAGATCCCATATAGAGCACTTCCTCGTCGACATCAAAGCTTGGGCTATGATGCGGCACATTTGTCCCCTTTGCTGGATTTCCAGTACCAAGAAGTATGAAGCTTCCGGGAACTTTTTCTAGGTAAAATGAAAAGTCCTCTCCACCCATGCTTGGCCTCGGAATTACAACGCTTTCCTCTCCGAAAAGTGCTGCTGCAACCTTTCTAGCTACTGACGAAGCTCTAGGCTCATTGATTGTTGGTGGCGTAACATCCATCAGCTCCACATGGGCTGTGGCTCCAAAAGCTTCAGAGACTTTTTCCGCTGTTTCCCTTATCCTTTTCTTTAATTTTTCTCTTGTCTCCACTGTTAAAGCTCTGTATGTTCCTCTCATAAGCACACTTTCTGGTATTACATTGAATGCCCTTCCCCCCTCAACAGCTCCCACTGTTATTACTGCTGAATCGAAGGGATCTATATTCCTGCTGACAATGCTCTGGAGGGCCAGAATTACTGCTGCTGAAGCTACTATTGGATCAACTGTTTGATCGGGATGAGCTCCATGGCCTCCTTTTCCCCTCACAGTGATTCTGAAGTCTCCAGTAGATGCAAGGAGCGGGCCATCCCTTATGCCTATTTTTCCGGAGGCAAGATCGCTCCAAACATGGATCCCGAATATTACATCAACCTCGGGATCTTCAAGTGCTCCTCCCTCGATCATCTTCAGGGCTCCATTTCCTCCCTCCTCAGCAGGCTGGAATATCAGCCTTATTGTGCTCCTCAGCTCTTGCTTTAGGGAGGAGAGAATTCTGGCTGACCCAAGAAGCATTGCTGTGTGGGCATCGTGTCCGCAAGCATGCATCTTTCCAGGTATTCTAGATCTGTATTCTCTTCCCTCAACTTCCTCTATAGGTAAAGCATCCATGTCTGCTCTGAGAGCGATAGCTCCTTCCCCGCTTCCTCTCATAGTTGCTATTATTCCAGTCTCGCCAACATTTGTCTTCACATCATATCCCCAATCCCTCAGCTTCTGTGCTACAATCTGGGATGTTCTTCTTTCCTCATAGCCGAGCTCGGGATACATGTGGAAGTCCCTTCTCCATCTGATTATTTCTTCGCTGAGCTCCTTAGCAATGGAAAGGGGTCTCGTATCTATGTTCATGCAGATCATCCTCGGTTAACTTTCCAGGATACTCTCTTGTGAACTATCCCTTGTATTGCAGAGGATTCAGGCACTTGAGCTATTTTAATACATGCATTTAAATCCCTGTCGTATTCCTTTCTGAAGCATGGCAAATACATTACATAGATGCTGCTATGCGCGAAAGCATCATAAAATATGCTTGAATTCCGAGCATTTAAAAACGCAAATCGTAGAGGAAAGCGAGGAAAAGTTATGAGGAGAAAAATCTATAATTTTTTAAAAAGAAGAAGATCTCAGGGAGAGAAGAGCATCGTGAGTCAGAAGGTTGTAATAACGCTGCCAATACATCCAATAATGTTCGCTCTCTATGGATTTCTCCTTTTTCCTCTGTTCATGTATTCCCCAATCATTTTCGCCTCTCTTTCATCCTACTTGGGAGTTTCAAGCAGCGCTGCTGCAGCACTTGGCCTGCTCATGCCGACCCTAAGCTTCCCTCTCAGCCTTGTTAATGTTGTTGTGAAGAGAATAGAAACGGAGGAGGAGATCCTCACATATGATTCGAAATACATTACCTTCATGGGATTTCCAATCCCTGTCTTCATCCCAGTTCTCCAGAGAAAGGAAATCACAATTGCTGTTAATTTGGGGGGAGCGGTCCTGCCAATTTTTTTCAGCACATTGCTCATAATTGCCATAGGAAGGAGCTCCTCTGATATGCTAATTAGGGCCTTGCTTGATGTGGCAGTAACATCGATTGTAACCTTCTTCACGTCTAGGGCAGTTCCCCGCGTAGGCATAGTTACTCCCTCTCTCATCCCACCAATTGTCTCCACACTTGCAGCCTTTCTCCTTGGAGGGGGGCACTTCACTTTTCCGATAGCGTATATTGGAGGAGTTCTGGGAAGCCTGATAGGAGCAGATGTTCTCAGATTGATGAAGGATATTGATAAGTTCAAGAGCGAGCTTGGAAGCGCTTTTCTGAGCATTGGAGGTGCTGGAACTTTTGACGGAATTTTCCTCTCGGGAATATTCGCTGCCGTATTCTCAGCAATTTTATGAGCATTGGGAGGGGGGATCATGGAGAGATGGAGGATAAGAAAGGCAAGCATTTCAGACATAGGAGCAATAACAAGAATAGAGAGGGAGAGCTTTCCCGATTATCCATATCCCCGTGAGGTTTTTTATTTCTATTTGAGAAAATGTCAAGAGTACTTCCTTGTAGCTGAGATCGATGAGGAGTTGATAGGATATGTTCTGGGATGTGCTGATGAAGATGAGGGAAGCATAGTATCAATAGCAATTTCCCCCAATCACAGAGGCAAGGGTATTGGAAGAATGCTTATGGAGGCCGTTGAGAAGGAAATGAAGGAAAGAGGAGTTAGAAAAATCAAGCTAGAGGTATCGAACTTGAATTTCAAGGCAAGAAGGCTATATGAGAAGCTTGGCTACAGGGAAATTAGTAGAATAAGAAATTACTATTCAGACGGATCAGACGCTATAGTTATGGAGAAGATAATTCGCAGCACTTAATTCTTAAAAGAGATTTTTGTGATGCTCGAAGCTTGCTTCATTTGAACCAGGTCCCTAGTGCAGCAACAAGTAGGCTTCCGCTTTTCCCATAGATCCTCACTTCAGTTACTATTGTAGTTTTTCCACTCTTCAAGACCTCTCCAATTACCTTGAAGGGAGATTCATCCTCAGTGAGTGGCCTGAGATAGTTTATTTTTAGCTCAAGTGTTACTTGATTCTCTCCTCTATGCGAGGTCCATGAAGCAACAGATCCTATTTGATCCACAGCAGCTGCAATAATGCCTCCATGAATTGTTCCATTTGGATTGACAAATTGCTTCAGAAAGGGAAAGGTTCCTACTGCTCTCCCATTGCCTATTTCCGCCAGCTTCAGTTCAAGAAGAGAATATATTGGGTTGAAGCGCCTTAGAGATATGTCCAAAGCCTCCTCAAGACTTTTCCCCTCTTTAATCAGATCTTCGAGCATGTTCCTTATATCGGTATACATTCCCAAAATTATCACCTTTTCTCGTGGATAATTGCTTTGAATTTTATATTTTTTTCAGATGGAGAACTGAAATCCTCTCCGCTATAAAGGACAAGGCCTTTGGTTTGGTAACTTACTGTGATATAATTAAAGGGATTCTGACTTATTTCTCTGTTATTCATTCACATTTTTGGTATTGAAGACAGTAAAAATATATATATTAAACATTACTAAATGAAAAACCTAGGTGGACATTTTGTTCGGAAATTGGGGGAAGTTCATTAGAGTTGACATGGCAACAGGAAACATTAAAGTGGAGTCGTGGGGCGAAGAAGTAGCGAAGAAGTGGTTAGGAAGCAGAGGTCTTGGCATCTATCTCATGCTGAAGGAGGTTGATCCCAAGACCGATCCACTTTCTCCGCAGAACAAGCTCATAATAGCGGCTGGACCTCTAACTGGAACTTCTGCCCCAACGGCTGCCAGATACAATGTCATAACAAAGAGCCCCCTCACTGGATACATAACCTTCTCCAATTCTGGAGGATATTGGGGAGCTGAGCTAAAGAGAGCGGGCTATGATGCTGTAATCATTGAAAATTCTTCCGAGACTCCCAAGTATCTGTTCATAAAGGATGAACATATTGAGCTGAGGGATGCTTCAAAGCTGTGGGGCCTCAAGATGTCTGAGACCGAGGCGGAGCTCAAGAAGACACACAATGACCAGAACTTGAAGGTTCTTGGAATAGGCCCAGCTGGAGAGAAGCTCGTCAAATTTTCATCGATCATGAATGATATTCACAGAGCGGCTGGAAGAGGAGGAGTAGGGGCAGTAATGGGATCCAAAAAGCTTAAGGCCATAGCTGTTAGGGGATCCAAGAACGTTCCTCTGGCAGATCACGAGAAGTTCATGCTAGAGGTAAGAGAGAAGGTTAACAAGATAAGGAGTGATCCCGTGGGAGGAGGCGGACTGCCGAAGTACGGGACTGCCGTCCTTGTTAACATAATAAACGAAAACGGGCTGTATCCGTACAAGAACTTCCAGTATTTGCAGTTCGAACACGCCTATGAGCAAAGCGGGGAGGCAATGGTTAAAAAGTACCTCGTGAGAAATAAGCCTTGCTTTGCCTGTCCTATTGGATGTGGAAGGGTGAATAAGCTTCCCACCATCGGCGAAACAGAAGGGCCAGAATATGAAAGCACATGGGCTCTTGGATCAAATATGGGAATAAACGACTTGGCAGCAATAATTGAGGCAAATCATATGGCTGATGAATATGGATTCGACACGATCTCGCTCGGAGGCACACTGGCAACAGCAATGGAGCTCTATGAGAAGAAGCTCATAAAGGACGAGGATCTTGGAGATTTCCCGCCACCAAGATTTGGGAATACCGAGGTTCTTCACTACTACATAGAGAAAATTGCCAAAAGGGAGGGCTTCGGAGATAAGCTGGCTGAAGGAGGATACAGACTTGCTAAGATGTACAATGGAGAGTACTACTTCATGGGAGTTAAGAAGATGGAGCTCCCAGCATATGACCCGAGAGGTGCTGAAGGGCATGGATTAGGATATGCAACGAATAACAGAGGAGGATGCCATATAAAGAACTACATGATAAGCCCTGAGATATTGGGATATCCAAAGAAAATGGATCCACATGACATAAGCGATGAGAAGGTAAAAATGCTCATAACATTCCAAGATCTGACTGCCGTTATAGATGCTGCTGGACTGTGTCTATTCTCAACCTTCGGACTCTGGGCAGATGATTATAGAGATCTGCTGAATGCAGCTCTTGGCTGGAACTACTCTACAGAGGACTACCTCAAGATAGGAGAGAGAATTTGGAATGCAGAGAGGCTATTCAACCTTAGAGCGGGAATGAAGCCTCAGGAGGAGGACACCCTTCCAAAGAGATTCCTCGAGGAGCCAGCACCAAACGGGCCAAATAAGGGGAGGGTTGTCAGGCTCAAGGAGATGCTTCCAAGATACTATGCATTGAGAGGATGGACGCAGGAAGGGTTGATTCCAGAAGATAAGCTCAAGGAGCTGGAGTTGCTCTAATCTCAATCCTTTTTTTAAAACTCTTTTCATTTCTCATAATTTTCTGTTGTCCTTTTTTAATTGGCTGAGGATGATAAATACATATAATTTAAATTTCATTGAAAATATGGATCTTTCTTGATTTACGGAAAATGGAGGCATCGAAATTGTCCAACGGAGAACAAGAATACAGATTCAAGATGTATGGCGGAGACGCTATAGTGAAAGGAGAGCTGGACTTGAAGCTTCTGTATATTGAGCCGACGACCAGATGCAATCTCTCCTGCAAGATCTGCTTCAAGCAGCACTGGTTCGATAAAGAGGGAGATATGGATTGGAATCTCTTCAAAAAGCTGATTGAGGAAAGTGCGGATTTTCCAAAGCTGAGAACAGTTATTTTTGGGGGAATTGGCGAACCGACGGTTCACCCAAGAATAGCTGATATGGTCTCAGAGGCAAAGAAGAGAGGATTGAAAGTTGCCATCACTACTAATGGACTGTTCTTGAGCACGAGCTCACTTTTGAACCTAGTATCAAGGGGGATTGACTCCATATACTTCTCGGTTGATGCCCTTCCATCTTCATGGAATCCCATGCAGCATGTCGGCTCCAAAGTAGTTCTTGATAGGATTAGAGCTCTGGACAAATGGAGAACAGAGAATTCGAAGAATTTACATATAGGGGCTCAGATCGTTGTCACAAAGCTAAACTATATGGATATACCATCCATGGTTAACCTTCTAAGAAGCATGAATGTGAATGAAATAATTGTATCCAACATATTGCCGACCTCAAAGGAGCATGTAGAGCTGATTGTCTATGATGGTTCCCACGATATGAAAAAGATTGAGGAGGAGCTTTCTCTTCTTGCATCTAGAGGAGCAAGGATTAGAATGCCGTACTTTCAGCTAAAGACGGAAAGGAGGTGCCTTTTTGATGAGAACAACGCAACAGTTGTGAGGTGGGATGGAGAAGTCTCCCCATGCTATAGATTTCTCCACAGCTATAAGGAATACATATTTGGAAGGGAAAAGAAAGTGGAGATGGTCTCCTTCGGCAATATAAGGGAAAAGAGCCTCAAGGAGATCTGGCTGAGCAGAGACTATGTAAGGTTCAGATTTGTGACCAGAAACTATTTCTATCCTTCTTGCACTGATTGCAGCCTCAGGGATTCCTGCGACTTTGTCAAATCGAGCAATCTTGATTGCTGGGGAAACTCACCATCATGTGCGGACTGTCTTTGGGCGAGGAACCTAGTTCACTGTCCAGTTCCCCAAATCTGATCTCCTTCCTTTGAAGTTGCGAGGAGTTTCTGAGAAGTTTAGAGCTGCATTCCAGGCTGGAGCTTGTTTAAGCTATGAGCACGTCTTGAAAGCTTTGCTCCCTCTTTATACAGCATATAGTTCTGGGATATGCTAATTTCCATAGCCCCTATTCGCTATCTCTGTAGTAAAGAAGAGGCTTCCAGCTGTAATTTTCTTCAGCTAGATATTTTCTTATTATTGAGACAAATCCTAGAGCATATCTAGGTTCTTGAAAAAAGATCATTTTCCCCTTCTAGGCTTTACTTTGATGGTGAACTCAGAGACCTTTCCTCCCTTTCCTTCGCCTCTGTAGTAATTGAATATACCATTGCATTTTGGACACTGCATTCTTGCAACACTGTAGAACCTGAATTTCCAGCTCTTAAGCTGAGGAATTTCACCCTCATAGCCACAAAATGGGCACTTAACCATGAATAGGTGCACCTTTCTATTATGTAATGATGCATCATAATAAATATACTTTCCTCCTTCAAACAGTTCTCTCTGCTCTAACCCTTTCAAGCTCAAAAGCATGTTTTTATTCAAAGTTTTTTATAGGAAAAATTGAGTAATTGATTTGTGCTTATTGAAGCAGACTAATTGGTGAAAGAATTGAAAGTCCTGATTATATCAGATATTCACGGAAACTATGATGCGTTGCGTGCTGTTTTGGAAGACGCAGGAAGCTGGGATCAGCTATGGGTTCTTGGAGATCTCGTTGACTATGGACCAGAACCGGAAAAAATAGTAGATGAGATCAGGGATATGAGGCCTGAAGTCCTGCTTAGGGGAAATCACGATCATGCTGCTGCCTATAATGTGGACTGTGGATGCGGTATAAGGACTCATGACATAAGCGTCTATACAAGAGAGCACATCACCAGAAAGCTGCTATCCGAGGACCAATTAGAATGGTTGAAGAATCTTGATCTGAAGATTGAGCGCAGCTTCTCTGGAGGCAAAATTATTCTTGTTCACGGCAGTCCGAGAAGCCCCCTCTATGATTACATGCTCCCCTCTCTTCCAAAGAACATCTTAATGGAAATGATTGGCAGCATTGCAGATGAGCCTTCTAGAAGCCTTGTAATTTTTGGGCACACGCATTTAGGAACAAACATGCTCCTGAAAAATTCTGTCTTGTTGAACCCTGGAAGCGTAGGCCAGCCAAGAGATGGGGATCCAAGAGCCTCCTATGCTATATTTGACTTGGAATCTATGGATTTCAGGATAATAAGAGTTAAATACGAAGTGGAGAAAGTAGTTGGAAAGCTAAGAGAGCTTGTCAAGGATGGAGCAGTAATGAAAAAGCTATCCTCTATTTACATGAATGGTAGGGTCTAATTGTAGTTAAAAAAAGATCTCTATGTTGTTCGATGCTTCTGCATGGAAGGATGGGCTATGCTTGTGCTGAACAGCCGAAGCTCCTTCTCAGTAGGAAAAATCTTTATTGTGATCCTTTTTCTGTCCGTCCTCAATATGCCTGTTCCAATCGGAAAGTTGGCGAGGAGCTCTGACTCAGCATCTGATAGCTTGTAGATCTCCTTTATTAGATCTGTTCCTTGGGGCTCCTGCTTTAGAAGCAGGACTGTAGAGGATTGCTCCAATATTGCTCTTCCCTGTATCTTCAATGCAAGATCCTCCGCCCTTTGAGTAATATATAGAAAAGCGATTCCGTGCTTTCTCCCCCTCCTAGCTATTCCTTCAAGGAGAGATGCTATGCTGGGAGTTTCCATGAGGAGCCATGCTTCATCTATGAATAGAACGCTCTTCTCTGCTCTGCTAAGAAGCTTGTTGTAAGTATATGGTGCTATCATTGCTGTTATCAAAAGCTTAATTCTCCTGCTCTTTATCCCCCTCATCCCAAAGATCACAGATCCTTTCAATTTGGGAGATGTTCCTTCGAAGACATTGGAGTCAGGTGGGATCCCTGCCCCCTGGAGATATCTGCGGATCTCTGGGCTCTCAGCTCTCTCTATGACCTCCATCAGATTTCCCGAGCTTCTTGCTCCCCTGAATAGCTCCTTTCTGAGGATCCCCTGAAGTCTCTCTGGAATTCCATATATTTCAGCTAGGATTTCGGATAGCTGTTCAATCTCTATTGCTCCTTCCTTCATCAGCTTTACAGGATCTAGACCGAGCTTCTGCGACTCCTGGATCTCCACTGCCTCGGCACCAAATACCTCAGCAATTCTAGAGTACTCGCTCTCTGGATCAATACCAACAATAGGGATAGTTGGATCCATGCTTCTGAGCCTGCTGAGATACAGCTTTGCTGCCATGCTCTTCCCTGATCCTGTGGTTCCCAATATCGCGAAGTTGTAATTGTGCTTGCTCCAGAGGTCAAGGAGAATTGGAGAGCCCGTTCCTGAAAAGCCAAGAAATACTCCTCCTGGGTCAAAAAGCTCCTCATCGATCAGTGGGAAAAGGGCTTTCATGCTCTCTCCGCTTGTATAGCTCCTCTCTGCACAGAGAAAGCCCAGACAGGTTTCAAAGTTGTAGAGCTCTTTCTGAATGGGGACGGCCTCAGCATCTAGGCCAAAGCCTCTGAGCAGTGCTCTGAGCCTCCTCTCTTTCTCGTTCAGGTCATCCATTCCTGGAGATGTAAGTATTAGAAGAAAGAAGAGTTCGATCAGAGATGATCCTGACATTATACTTGAGGCCAGTTCCTCGAGAGCCATGGCTTCCCAAGTCTCTTCGGTTCCTCTTCCTCCATTTATTTTCCTTCTTCTTGCCATCTCTAAAAACGGCAGAGCTCTATCTTTTCCAATTTCTCTGAAGATCAGTGCTATCTCAGATGCTTCGCTGAGGAGAACATATGCAAAACCTTCAGGAAGGAGGGAAGAATATCTATAGACAGTGAGTACCCTGGCAAGCATTCCGTTTTCAAGAACCAATGTAAATGGGTTCCTCAGACCAATTGATCTAGGCCGATGAGGTGGCTCAACCTTTCTTGCATTGAAGTGAAGAACATGTGTTCCTGACTTCACCCTCAGATAGAACTCATTTCTAAAAACTGGAATGCTATAGCTCGAATATGAAAATGTGTCCTCTATCCTTCTAACGAGGAGGACTCCTTGCTTTGCATTGCTCAATAGAGATGAAAACTCAGAGAGCGCTATGTCTCTTTCCTGAGATGGAAGAATTGCGAAGCTAACTCCTTGCAGCAAATACCAGTCATGTTCTCCTCCTTTTCTCCATTTTTTATTGAATTTGCCCAGCATTTGAAAGCCTCCAGGGTTTTTTAAAGCACCTCTTTTTTCAGGCTCAAAGCAGAAAGTCCCAGGAAGCGGAGGGCCTTTTTCTCTTGTGCCTCTCGACGCTATCGCCTTGCTCGAATTCTTCTGCCATTAATTTTATGCTATTTCTCAAAGCTTCTTTTCCCCTTTTCAGTACTCCCTCTTTATCTTCAATAGCGCTGTTTCTAAGCTCTTTCCAGCTCATGCCAGAGGCTTCTTTTAAAAGATGCTCCATTTCATTTGACATATCCTGCTCATTTCCTGCCTCATTTAGTTCCTCCTGCTTTCTTGGAAAGCCAACCTTTTGCTTCATCGAAGCAATTCTCTCTGTTTCACTATTTTCCTTCCTTTTCAGCATCATCGGTGAGAGAAGAAAAGAATCTGATTTTCTGCTCAATGCATTCCAATCACTAGCATCGTTCTTTTTCGCTCTGCGCTCCTTTTCTCCATGGAGCATGAGTCTGGTGATCCCACTTCCCGGGGGCTCTGAGCTGTACCTCTCTCTCAAAACTTTGCTGTTGGCGGAACTTATTGCCTTTATGGATCCTCTGTAGAGGGATCCTCCAACGGATGCAATTTTCTCTCCAACAAACGATGCCATTCCGCCTCCAAATGCTCCCAGGAGACTGGGGACTATTCCTACTATAATAGGATAGAGAATGGCAAAAGTCACTTCTTTTGCAGGGAGGAGGGAGTTCAGAACTACTAGGAATATAGAGGTGAGGGGACCTGCTAAAAGAAGACCTGCGAAGATCCCTAGAATATGCTTCACAGATGCTCTCAATGCTGGATGCAGGTAAGCAATGCTCAACAAGGGAGAGGAGGAGACAATTGTGAGGAGGAGAACATATCTAGCGTATATAACAGTGCTGGAAACTGTTAGGAGAAAAGCAAGCATGGAGCCGTAGTTTGCCGCGAATGGGATGGCATATCCTAGTATTACACTGAGAGCCAGCTGCCCTGCAATCCATGAGAACACCCATCCAATATCTATGCTGCTCACAAAATGAAGCGATATTGTATTAAGCATGCTTGCTGTGGCGTTATATACTGAGGGGGCAAGGAATGCTAATGCTACTGCTGCTGAAGCATCCTTTATCGAATCAATCAGAGCTGAGAAGAAGTTATCCTCTCTGAATGCTCTTGCTGCGATATCGAAGGATAGAAACAGGCCTAGAAATCCCATGGAGGCCTTCAGTATATATTCATAGAGATCGTGGAGCTCTCCGCTCTCAGGCATTATGGGAGCTGCTGCCAGCTTTCCTAAATCTAGCACGGGGAAAATTATGCTGGCGAACTTGTAGAGAGGGCAGAGCAGGCTGAAGGGCCAGTCAAAGGGGCAATACTCACTGTTCTGAATCATTATTGTGAATTCATTGAAGCCCTTTTCTTTATTATCAGAGACGTTTGCAGTCACTGTATATGCTCTGCTCATTTCTGTTGAGTTGAGTGCCGGATAGGAGTGAGAAAAAAGAATTTCATTGGAATTGGCAACACCAGTGCTAAATGTTCCGTCGCCCCAATCCACAGAGACGGTATAGGGAGGAGATCCCCCGCTCCATCTGATGGTCAGGTTGAAGGTGAGCTGGTCTGGTGCTGTTAGAGAAGTTGATGATGGATAGACCTCGACTGCTATAGCTCCTCCTATGTTCCCTCCTGCAAGACTGAACGAGAAGTAGCCCAATCCTATGAAGAGGATGCTCGCTATTAGGCTCCAGTATCCTTCTCTTCTCCCGATTGCTATGTAAATGGAGGATGAAGCAAGCATAATTCCTGCTAGTACATAGAATATCCAGAGATAGCTGGAGGAAGAGCTAGGTGCACCATAAATTGCCTCAATCACGCCCCATCCAAAAGATGCCACAAGGATTGAGGAGAGGCCAAAGACAATGTAGCGGGAGTAGTTCTCCTTTCCAAGAACTCCAAGCATGATGCCGAAAAGGAGGCTTCCCGCCCCTAGAGCCTCACCTATCCAAAGGGCATAATCGATGAGCTTCAGAAGCAACCCGTATGAGCTCTCCATGCTGACTTCACTCTGTTCAAATGTGCTTTACTGGAAGAACGATAAGCAGGCTTCTTCCTCTCGGGTTTTCTCTATCGATAATTTTTCCTTCCTATCTGCCTTTACTGGAAATCTGCCTTTTCCCAATTTCTCAAAAGATGAATTCCGGGAGGCAAAATCATCAACGATGAGGGGGGAAAGCTGCTGAAGCGTAAAAGGAGAGATATAGCTATTCAAGGGGGATCTCCATTTATAGGAATTCCCTTAAAAAGTTCCTCCTCAAATCATCTTTTAAGGGATCCTTTTTTGATTGGGAATCCAAATGGAGTTCGAAGCAAGATACATAAAGTTCATCTGGGTCAGGAACATTTCTCTGCTGAATGAAAAGGCTATTGGAATTCTCAGAATGAAGCATATAGTTAGCATATTCATGACAATAGTTCTTCTTTGGGGCGGGCATGGAGAAGGATTGACCTCTTCCTGCATGGGATTGAGCCTTCTAATTTTCACAGCTCTCTCTGCACTTCTCAGCAATGGAGCAATGAGCTTTGAATCCAAAATAATAGCGCTATTGTATTCCTTCATTGAGCTCCTTTTGAATATAGCTGGGAGGAGAGACAATTGAGAATCAATTTGCAATACTCCGTGAAGAGCTTCATCGAGCTTCCGCAGGAAATAGAAGAATTTTCATTGAGCCCCTTTGATCTGGAGAGCATAATCGCAAAGGGATTCGCTCTTCAACCTAGAATATCCTTGGATGGCATCCATGGAGATACATGGATAGGAAAGAGTAGCTGCGAGAGGGAGGTATTCATAAACAAGGATAGAGCCATATGCAATCCACTAGCAGGCTTTTCACACGAGAAGTTCGGAGTGGCTTTGACAAAGAACGGAAAGAAGTTCAGAGTTGAGGGGGGTGACGGATTGAAGCTGGAGGGTGAGAAATGCTCATATATGGAGGTTCCAGGAGCAATTATCATTTCAATATATGAGAAGCCATATGCTCATATCGTAACATCCGACTATCTCTACGGTTTGAATGTTCATGAGAGGGCATACAGAGGGGAGCCGAGATCTGCTTCGGCTGGCTACAGAGCCTATACCACAATCTATGCTGACGGAAGGAGCCAGATATTCTGGGGAGGAAAAATAGAGGAAACCGGCATGCTCGCTCAGAGGGCATTGAGAGTTCAAAATTCAACATTTGTCCTCTCCTCTAGATGGTTAGTAAGGCTGGAGGAAGATCTTCCGAGACCTTTGGTCTTTCTTGGAGAAGAAGCTGATTTTCTGGGCCTCATTAACGAGCAACCGGTATTCATGATAGGAGGAGCTCCCTATAGACTTGAGGAGGCCTCTCTTATTCCATTGAGACGCGTTGGAAAGCTTTCTCCTTCAGCTTCAATCTCAATCTACGATATAGCTGTTGTTTCCCTTCCGGGATGGCTCACAGTATATGATGAGGAGGAGAAAGAGATTCTGAAGGTTTCAAAGGGGGAGGATTCTTGGTGCTGGGCAGTTAGGAAGAGCGTATTCTGCTGCACTAGAGGGCTATGCGGCGAGATCTCGGAAGGATCGTCGCAAATTTTTGTGAATGCTGAGAATTCTGAGGAAAGAGATCGCCATTCCATTGTTATAGATACGGAAGTCCCAGTGGTCATAGATGAAAATGGAGAAGAAAGGCTTCTCAGACCAGGAGAAAATGCCAAAATTAGCAGAAGCGATGTGAGTATTTTTGAGCCCTACATTTTCGATGTTAGGCTGAGGCACATTCTAGGAGCCGCCTCAGCTCCTATTCCCTCATCCCCCAGGAAAATCAAGCTGGAGGCAGAGGCAAGAGTGTTTGAGAGCACAGGGATCCATGAGTGCGGAAGGCCTTTTTTCCTTGAAGTAGAAGTTCTATCCTTAGAAGCTCCGATGGAAATCAGGCTCTTTATTGAAGGAAAAGAAGTCAAGAGAGGTGAGAAGCTCGAGCTTTGCTTGGAAGAGCTTCCAGATTTTCTGCATCCCAGAGCATTTGATCCCGTTACCCAGAGATCGATTGAACTTGATCCTCTTATTGTGAACAGAGTGTTTGTGCATGAGCCCAGCCTGGGAATTGAGATCGAGCACCATGAGGGGAGAAGCGAGATCCTGCTGAAGACAAATGCTGAAGAGGTGAGAGGAAAGCTGATATGCAGCAACAGAGAATTTGGGCTGAAAATTCCCAAAAGCTTAATTGAGAACTGCCAGCTCCCTGCTTACTTCAGCTTGGAGCTTAGAAAGAACGGCTTTATATATCAGAGGAGGAAGGATATAGTAATTGAAGACCTTGACGAGGACATTGTGAAAAAGCTGAAGAATGGAGAGAACGAGAGCAGAATTGGCGGATTTCTGATTCGATATTATGCTTCTCTCGGTCCTAGCTCTTAGCTTTGTGAGATGCTTTTGAGTGAGGCGAAACAGCTGTATCTATTCTCATTTCAGCAGAGCTGTGCTTTTGGCTGAAGGTATAGCTGATATGGAATAGATGATGCCTATTCACTTTTGAATTGTACACAATTTTCCTGAATCGAATCCATGAAGGATTGCCTTTTTCAGCAGTTTCAAAATAGATATGTTTGAATATTGGTGGGTATAGAAGAATATTGATGTCCGAAAAGCTCTATACAATCAAGGAGGCGAAGAAGCTTCTTGGAGTCACCACCTGGACTATTCAGCAATGGGATAGGCAGGGCAAGATTAGGTGTGTTAGAACTGTGGGGGATGAAGGAGGATCCCTGAAAGTGAAATAAAACGCATCCTTGGTTTAAGAGAGGAAAGAATTGTCGTAGGGTATGCAAGGGCTTCATCTTCAGCACAAAAGGATGATTTAGAAAGACAGAAACAACTTATTTCAAGCTACGCTAAGGAGAAAGGTTATGGTGAAATTCAAGTTTTAACGGATGTTGGTTCTGGACTTAACGAAAAAAGAAAAAACTTCCTGAAACTCTTAGATATGGTTTCGGAAAGGAAAATCTCTAAAGTTATAGTCGCTTACGAAGATAGGCTCACGAGGTTTGGTTTTGAAACCTTAAGGAAAATGTTCTCAGCTTTCGGAACAGAAATAGAAGTAATAAATCATGAAGGGAAGACACCTCAAGAAGAGCTTGTGGAAGACTTAATCACCATAGTTTCCCACTTCGCTGGAAAGCTCTACGGTATGAGGTCACACAAATATAAGGAGGTTGGCGAAGGTGTCAAGAAGCTTGTTGGTTAAGGCATACTCAATACCGCATAACCTTGAGGTAAACGGGCTTATAGAGGATTACATGCGTGTCCTCAACGCTATCTTGGAGGATCTATGGAAGAACATTGCATGGGAGAGGAGGGGTAAGAGGCTTATACCGTTTCCTAGGAAGGACAAGACCTTCAGGAAGGAGCTTAGGGACAAGTACCTTAAGGGTTGGGTTTATTCCAAGCATTACGTGGACTCCGCGATTAAACAGGCTTATTCCGTGCTCGAGTCCTGGAGGAAGAGGTACCTCCGCGGGCGGGCTGGAAGAAGAAGACCTGAGTTGAAGAGGAAGTTCGTGAGGGTCAAGGAAACCCTCTACAGCTACAGGGATGGTGTGCTCAGGATTTCGATTAAACCCTATGAAGAAAGCGTGACCGTAGATTTGAGGAAGGCGTGGTGTTTGGATAGGATAAGGGGATTGGAGCTCGGCGAACTCATACTTAAACAGGACAGGCTCATAGTTACTGTTAAAAGAGAGGTGGAGCTAAAGATTAAAGACCCAATATCATGGGACACGAACCTCTTAACCTTAGATGGCTTTGATGGTGAAAAGCATTACTCGATAAGCCTGAAGGAAATCTACACAATTCATAGAACCTATGAGCTGAAGAGAAGGATTATCCAGAAGCTACATGGAAAAATGAGGAAGAAGCTCCTGGAGAAGTACCGCTCGAGGGAGAGGAACAGGATTGACGACGCGCTGCACAAGCTGGCCAGGCAGCTCTCAGGCAGGACAAATATCTTTGAAGACCTGAAGAACTTCAAGGAGAGGGTGGCTAGGACGAAGAATAGGAGCATGAACAGGCAGAACAGCAAGCACGACTACATCAAACTGCAAAAGTATGTGGAATACAAATCTGCGTGGAATGGTTATGCTACCATATATGTGAAGGCGAAGGGCACCTCGAAGACCTGCTCCAAATGCGGGTACTACAACAAAGACCTAAGGGGAGCAGTCTTCAAGTGCCCAAAATGCGGACTTGTAATCGATAGGCAGAGGAATGCATCAATAAACATTTGGAAAAAGTTCCTTAGGATGTGGGGATTCATGGGTTCACCCCGAAAGGAGCTAACCCCGATGAGCCCTCCAATGAACCCTGAGGAGGACAAGAGGGATGAAGCTCAAGGACTAAGTATGGATTCCATACGTATCCACACTTAGTTCAGAACCCTCTATGTTTGGAGGATATTCTATTCTGAAAAGCTCTTCATCCTTCCTGCTCACAACTATATGGCTTGGAGCAATTTCCTCAATCTCGTAGTTTGGATAGAGAAGTACCTCCCTGCCACTGATGTTCTTCAAGAAAGTATATTTGAATTTTCCATTGCTGCGCTCTATCCACCCAGGATATAAGTATATATCTTCCACTGGAAATATGTCTTCATAGCCTACTTTTTTCTCTTTTCCTTCCACCCTCATTCTCTCCACTATTTCTACAACTCTCCTTTTTCTCACTTTTCCCTCCTTCAATCCAGTCACACATATTTCCTTATCTTGGAACTTGGATTCCAAGGGAGCAGCCCCAATGCAGATGCTCTTCTTTAAAAGAAGCTGGAGTTTTTGCAGAGCTTTATAAGCGATTCTTTTATTTTGGAGAGGGCAAATGGCAAAAAGGAGCATTTCCTCGATTTTGGTAGCAATCGCCATGACATTGATTATTCTTGGTATGTTCACAGCAATCTACAGCAAACTGGAATTTTCTACAAACGCTCTTCGGGAAAAAACTCAGAGCTCAATATCTATGGCCACAGTCCTAGCTCTCAGGAATGGAGATAGAAACTATGAAGTTATCATATACAATTACGGTGATAGAATCATTGAGAAAATGACAATAGCATATAGCAATGGCACTGCAATTGAGTATGAGAATGTCTCTTCAATAAAGCCAAAATCTCTGGTAACGCTGGTTGTCAGTGGAATCCCAATTTTCTATATGGATGCTGCTGGGGAAACAGGCAGAATAGAGGTGGTCAACTAGTGAGAACCAGGGCCCTTGCAGAAGCCATGGCCATAGTGCTAATAGCGATTGTCTCTCTCCTTTTCACCATTTTTCTGAGCACAGTGAATGAGAGAATCGCTGGAGAAACTGCGGAGAGAGCAGAAATGGTCAGCGATATGTCGCTCAGGAGCGTGGAGACTCTGTACTTAAGCTTAAGCGAGAGTCATCCGTGCATAAAGAGCAATTTGAGGACTCAAATAGTGGCGCTCATTTTCTTCAGTCCAAATACGACGGAGCTATACAGGCATGATTCCAACCCGATCGAGGTCCAAGTAGGCTCCTGCATTCAGCTGAGCGAAATAGAATCGAAATCTCTCAAAGGTGTATGGAAGCTTCTCGTGATAACTGTCCGCGGAAACGTCCACAGCTGGAACTCCACATTTCAGATTCAAGGTGTGAAGATTGAACCATAGGGGAATTGCGGAGGGAATTGGCGTCATTCTTTTAGCCCTGATGCTTACATCCTTCATCTCCATTTTAGCCTACGGAACGAGGCATGCAGAGAGCATAATCAGAACTGAGAGCAGCATCCAGTCAATATTAAGCTTGAGAAGAGCAGAGAGGATAGTATTTGGGGTAAATGGAAGCACATTGCTGGCAAAGAGCACTATTGAAACTGAGGCAGTTATGCTAGTAGTTTTCTGGAGCAATACTGTTTACTATTCCAATGAGAGCAGAATCCCTCTGCAACCTGGAGACTGGACTCTCCTTCCATTGCCACAGGAAGTAGCAGCTCTCATACTTTCATCAGGAAATGCTTCTCTAGGAATAATAACTCGCTACGGGAACTTCTTCGTTTTCACTCCGAATGATCTGGGCTCAATGAATGCATCGGTAAATCAAATTCAATTTCTGAGATCTGGGGTCCTGCAGAGGGCAGGGAGCTTCAGTATTTACTATGTTGGAAATAGCTCGGCAATATATTCCTCATATCAAGCGACTGTGAGCGGTACATATGTAAAAGATTATTCAATGGGAAATGTTTTTGCCTCGCTCTCTATGTCCCTCAGCTCCTTTACTCCAATTTGGTCCCCCATTCTCATATTCTATTCAGGAGATGTCTCCATAACTGAGAAATGGAACTGCAGCATTGTGAACGTGACTGTGGAAGATAGGGCTGGAGGAAAGATCAGCTTCTCTGCCTATGCTAATGGAACGCTTATCAATAAGAGCACTGTGAATACCACGCAGGGCAGGTCGCTCAAGCTATTTTTATTTGATTTCTCATCGCAGAAGTACTCGAGCTCAGACGTGAAGATATTCTCGCTTCCAAGCGGTCCTGAGGTCTATGTCGTTTCAATAGTTCCCGTTCTATTCTCTGGGAGCTTCTACATTTACGCTACTTCGATTCTAGATGGAAGCTTGCTTTCCCTCAGCTACGGATCTCAATCCTCCAGCTCAAGCTCCTATTTATCCCCTCCAGGGAACATGGCTACTCCGAGCTACATATATGCTGGATTTGTGAGCTTGATAGAGGGGGGATCTTACATCTATTATGATGGGAGCTTCAATTCCAGAACATCATCTCCCCACAGCATAAGCATTGAGCTGATAGACCAATCAACTCTTTCTGCCGCGATTGCTACAATCAATGTTGCTACCGCACTGCTTACAGACTACTATGGGGCTGGATATATAAGCTTCTTGGAACCTCCGGTGAATGTCAGCATGACTGGATTCAGCACTGTAATAAATGCGAAATCCTGGGATCTAAACAGGACTCCTGGAAGCTCAAACAGTTACTATCAAGCACAATCTAGCATAACTTTTCCTGGAAGCTGCAGCGCCCAGGTCCTGGGAAAGATCTCGCTCTCAATTTCGTTCACAAATGCGGGAGGAAGCGCTATTAATGGACCTCAGCCTAGTCCTCCACCCTACATCCCTACAGCACCTCCGTCGATATACTACATTCAGACTCCGATGCCAATGAATGGCACATCAATAGCAACGACAGTCTACTTATATGCTGAGAGAATTAACAGCAATCTCACTGCTAACTACATTAAAATAAATTTGGAGGACGGATCTTCTGAGAGCTTTTGGAACGTTCCCTTCTCGATTATTTCCTCTCCGATAGGAGAGGTGTATGGGATAGCAATACCTCTAGATGGAGATTCTCGATATTCTTTGAGCATAACTGTGCTCTTTAACGGACAGAGGCTGGCGTATGGAACATTCTACAATTATCTTGCTCCATCTAATCCTTGAAGGATTTTTTCTAGCTTTTAAAGCTCTCCTTCATCTTCTGGGGATGAAAAATGCATTTGCACTTCTACATTCTGAGCTTCTTCTTAAAGTTAGAGTCCCAGGTATTTACAGTATCTCCGGAGCCTCCTCCTGGAATAAGCGAGGCAATCATGAAGCTGCTTTCATGGTTAGCCTGGATAGGGTGGGTATCAGTTGCTGCTGCTTTAATTGCAGGGGGAATTAGCCTAGTCCTTGGCTACATGGAAAGAGGAAAGAGGCTGATTCTTGGAGCCATTCTTGGAGCCCTGATTCTGGCATTCTACAGCGCTATTATCTCAGGGCTCATAGGATAAATATACAGAGATTTTTTTGCCCTTTTTTAAGCCCCTTTTACTCTCTTGGAGGGATATACTTGAGAAAAATCTGCAGAGCAAGAAAAATGAGGGGGATGAGCTCGGAGCTCATAGTAATGATATCCGTGGTCCTCATAGCGATGGTAGCAGTCTTTGCTCTTAGAGGATGGCTCTCCACCCAGCTAGGGAGGATGGGCAACATAGACATGGCAGAGGCAACCTTCACCAGCACTTCAGTCAATCCAAGTAGCATGGTTATTGTAATTAATGTGAAGAATCTCCTTCCGAACCAAATAAGCATCATAGGATTTCAGATACTTCTCTCCAATGGAACTGTGCTCACTGGAAATTCAGCAGGTATTTCAACTTCGCCTGCCCTTCCAACAGCAGTAGCAGGAAAATCCGATGGACTCTTAACCGTGTTCCTGAACAACATGCAGAATAGCATTCTGAAGATCAGCGTGAATGTTCAAGACAATTCGACTGGACAGACACAGTGGATTTCTGCGGTTGGAAGCTAACTTCTCGGTCCTCATGGGGAGGCTAAAAATAATGGGGATCATCCTGGAAAGAAAATTTTTCTCTGAAAAAGAAAGGAAAGTAGGGACACTTTTTTGTAGTGAGGATAAGCACCTCCCCCCTGAAAGCTCCACCCCGCACGAAAATCTTCCTTTGAGGTATAGAGTAGGAGCATATGATGTTCAAATAGTGAGGAGCAACGGTGTTTATGAGTACCGCATATGTACAAAGAAGGAGCTGGGCGATCTTCATAATCTCATAGAGTCCAGGCTAGAGGAGATAATTCTCCTCATGAGAAAAGGGGCAGATGCAGGAGATGTTCTAACAAGCGTGCTCGGAATTCCTAGAGAAAAGGTCCCTGATGCCTTGTTTGTGCTCAGGAGCATTCTTGAATATGGGAAAATCCAGGCTCTGCTCGGCGATGCTCACATCCAGGATATAAGCATTGAGGGGGCTGATAGAGTATGGATAAGGCACTCGCTCATTGAAAAAATGGATGAGGATCAGGACTTCATTCCTACCAATATATTTTTTCAGAGCGTTGAGGAGGTGCTAGTGCTGCAGCAGATAATTGCAACGAAATGCAATGTCTACGTCTCCATGAGCAATCCCATTGTGGAGGCACAGCTTCCAGCTGCAGATGGAGGACATAGGGTTCACCTAGTCTTCCCATCTATATCTCAGAACAGACCTGAAATAGTAATAAGAAAGAGACTGCAGCGCCCTCCAAGCATTAAGAATCTCTCCGAGAGGGGGGTAATCCCAGATGCTGCTGTGGAGCTTCTAAGGGGAATAATTGCTGCCAGAGCTTCAGCAATAATAGCAGGACCACCTGGTTCAGGAAAAACTACACTTCTCAGAAGCATACTTCACTACTTGGTACCGAGAACATGGAAGGTCCTCGTAATTGAAGATACAGGCGAAATAGATCCGCCTCCAGGGTCTCCTTGGACAAAGTACACAACGTTTGAGCTAGGTTCAGTGAAAATAGATCTTTTCGATCTGGCCAAGGCCTCTCTCAGGGCTTCAGGAACAAAGATCATAGTTGTTGGTGAGACGAGAGGCTCTGAGGCACAAGTCCTCTCCCAGGCAATGCTTGTGGGATTGGGAGCGCTCACAACTTTCCATGGGTCCAGCCCAAGCGAAGTCATCTCCAGGCTCATGAGCCCTCCAATCAACTTGAGGGCTCCCCAGATAGGAATGTTCCAATATTTGTTCGTACTTGGATTTGGAAAATCTCCGAGAAGGCAGCTAAAGTCACTGTCGGAGCTAAGCTACAGCGTAGAGAAGAAAATGGTTGAGCATAGAGTGATTTGGTCCAGGGAAGTTGATGGAATGAAAATTGACCCCGAGGAAATGCTTCGTAGGAGTGAGAGGTGGAAGGAGCTTCTGAAGAGGTCAATGGATGCTTCACATGGTGGAGATGAAGTTGAGGATCTCGCACAAGCTTAGGGAATCCTGCAGAAGGCATCTGATATCACTGTATCCGGGAGTTGAGGAATATGCTGGAGCTAGGAGAAGGCTGAAAATCCTCTGCATTTTAACAGCGACTTCTCTTGTCATGATATCAATTGAGCTTGCTTTTAGAGCAAGCGCCTTCCCTCTCCTTATCCCCCTTCTCCTCTTTCCAATATTGACTGCACTTGAGATTTCTGCTGCTTTTGTGAGGAAAGCTCTGCTCAATGAAAGGCTTGAGCAGGAGCTTCCATTCCTGGTAGTTGCCTCTGCCTCTTTTTCCAGAACTGGGCTCGAGCTATCAGAGCTTCTAGAGCATGTTGCCAAGAGCAGCGTTTTCAGAGGAGCAAGGATGATAGGCGAGAAATACATAATTCTATCGAGATTATTTGGAAGGAATCAGGCCCTGAACTTTATCTCCAAAATTATTTCAGGAAAGAGCAGGTTCCTCCTATCGGAGTACAGCGTTTCTCTTTTAATAGGAACGTCAGTTCAGTTTCTCAGAGAGAGGGCAGGCGATATACTTAAGAGCTCAGAGACAATGGTTGACAGGGCAATCCAGCTCAGAGCAACAATTGCAATGATAGCAATAGTTCTCTATGGCCTATTTCCCAGCATCCTCATTGGAATGGCATTTATCCAGTCAATGAGCATCAGTGAGAGTGAAAACAGCTCTGGCTCCTTGGCCCTGCTCACAATGGGATTGACTTCCGCTAGCTTGCCTGCTGTTTTAGCTGCAATACCAGACTATCCTCTTTCCATGCTAGTTCTACTGTCCCAGAAGGCAAGCAAAATCTTTAGGGCTCTCTTCATAATTGGACTTATTGCTTTGATTTTGCCATCAGTGCTCCTCATCTATTTTCCGGAAGAGAGCTTCTCAGAGTTCGCTGTGATCTCTGCTGCAATCTCATGCATTCTCGGCATCCCATCTTTCTTTTATCCTCTTCTCTCAATTATAACTAGCAAGGTCGATCTCATAGCAGAGGAAATGTTGAACCATGCGAGAGTATGGAGGAGCCTTCACTTATTCAGATCCGCTGAGCTCGAAAGATTGGAAAGAAGGGATGTGAAGCCATGGATAGCAGAATTCATTGCTGAGATGCTGGAATTCTTCAGGGGCCTGGGAGACTGCAATCCCTCAATATTCGAGACTTTCGTTTCATTTATCAGTGAGAGCAGGAGAAGTGCTATGCGATTTACTATGAGTCTAGTACTCCTCATGATAGCTTCCATAGCTTCCCCTATAATGAATGCAATGATTATCAGAATTTCTCCAGCCCCCAATAGCTCTCTATTGCTATCAGGGTATGTGAGCACGATTGCCATGGGATTAATCGCGGGAAAGCTCTCCATAGGTAAAAACATGAGCACTTTTCTCCCGTCCATTTCCGCAATGCTCTATATCATTCTCGCCCCTCTCTGAGCATAATCTACCTGAATTTTCATGGAAGGGGATGGATTTTGCTTTTCAAGAAGCCAATGGTTTATCCCATCCAGAAAAGATTCTCTCATATTTTATCTGCGTGATCAAGATGCTCCTCGAGATATTTCCCAGACTAAAAGGGACAAAGCTCAACATCAACATCTTAGGACCAAGCTTCACATTCTGCATAATGAAAGATTCCGCTAAGCTCCACATACTGCTGGATACATCGACGTCGCCAAACACACTGCGAACCTACTTTGAATCTAGGCAGTTTAGCTACGATAATTTCCTGGAAGCACTAGGAAGATCAGTCTATGCATCTGAGGCAAGGCTCAAGAGAGAGGAAGATTTTTGGCTTGGCAATTTCAGCATCTCAGATCTTCCGGGAACTATGGATTCACTTGACTATCCATCTGCTGTGTGCTTATCTATCTCGAGGAGCTTGGAGCTCAGCAGGATTTTTTTGAAGCATTCAGCAGGACTCATCAAGAGGGCATCGAAAAACGGAGATTACTTTCTCAGATCACAGGCTGAAATCTTTCGAAATATTATGAATAGGGTCCTACTCTTGAAATTAGTTCTGCTGGCTGGGGGAAGAGAAGATATTAGAAAAATAGAGAAGCTGATTGATTCCCTTTCTATCGCTAAGCTCAGCTGGATGCGACACATTGTGAATACAAGTCAAGAAATATCGGAGCTTCTGAAGCCCCCCACAATTAGCCTTTTCGAAACTCTCATTGGGAAGACTAGAAAGATAACAGTTCTCGAGGAAAATTTGAGAGAGATGATTTTCCTTCCGGATCCCTCCATTTACAGAATAGACTTTTCCAGAGGTTCCCCTCTGCCCCTTCTCTCTGCAGAGAGAGTTGGAAAGAGAGCGTTCAGGATTGGTCTGCTTGAGAATGGAAAGGAGTTTAGATTGAGCGTTGAGGATCTCTACAGGCATACATACATAATTGGACGAACTGGCTCAGGAAAAACCAGCTTCATGAAGCTCCTAGTTCACAGGATGAATGATCTGGGCGATCTCTCGCTGATTGTCGTGGATCCTCACGGAGATATGGCTAAGGAGCTTGCCGAGGAAGCTGCAAATTCAAAATATTTCCATCCAATCAACAGCCCGTTTGGCATAAACCCCCTTGATTTGCCGAATATGAATAGCAGAGAGCACGCTGTTTCAATAGCTGTGGATGTTGCTCTAGAGATCTTCAGGGATGTGCTTAGACTCACTGAAAGCGCTGTGAATGTTAAATACATGCTCCAGGTGATCCTCAGAATTCTGTATGAAAAAAATGACTCGCCAACTCTCGCGCAGCTCTATGATATGATATTGGATCTTCATGAGGGGAAAATAGAGAGGATCACAAGCGATGAAAAATGGGAAAAGCAGCTCAGAGTTCTTCAGAGGATGCAGAGCCAGAGCTTCATCTCAGCTCTCTCGAGGCTGGAGCCATTTGCACATGACAAGCTCCTCCTTAGAATAACCAGCAGAACAACTGTTGATTTCAGCGAGCTCATGCAGCCAGGGTCTCTTGCTCTATTCTCTGTTCCCAAGGCTGACCTTGGAGAGCACCTAGCTAAGCTCATTGCATCAGCTATAATTATGAAGCTCTGGTTTCAAATTCTTGCGAGAGCGAGAAGTGATGAGAAGAGAACTCCCGTGTTCTTGGTTGTGGATGAATTCCAATTCATAGCTGATTTCCCGATTATTGATACTATTCTATCGGAAGCTAGAAAGTTCGGGTTGCATTTAGTGATGGCCCACCAACACACTGGACAGATCTCGAGGGAACTATTTCAGTCAATTATGACCAACTGCGCTGTGAAAGTCAGCTTCGCAGTCGAGGGGGAAGATGTAGCAAGACTCTCCACAATGGATGCTGCTTTTTCAGAGGCCATAGAGAGAAGCCTTGGCTCCCTCACTGTTGGAAAAGGCATTGTAAAAATAACTGGAAATTCTGGAGAGCAGCAGCCGCCTCCTGCAATCGTTACCTTTGATTATATTGAGAAATAGCGCTAGGAGAATTTTCGTTTCAGATTTTTCTATTGAACGTTAAAGAATGTCGTACTGCAGAAAAAGCAGTGCGTTTCATCTGAATGAGCAGATTTGACCTCCCCGCACTAAAGGATGAGGCTTTCGATATGTAAAGAGCCATTTTTTAAAAAACAACAATTTCTTTGTTTATCCAACAATTTCCCTTATTTCCTTGATGATCGTGTTCTCAATATGTTGAGTCCAAAGCATTTCAGGTATATCTATAGCGAGGAAGAGCCAAGTTAGAAGGATCGCTTCTGCAGCTGCTACCGCAATATTTTGGATCCACTTTCCTATTCCAATATGAATTGTGAAGTCATTTGGCTGCCCCGCTATTAGAATTGTGAATGCTCTATCTGCTGTTATAATATCACGCAAGATGCCTTCCTTCTTTGCCTGGATCACTATTCCTGCAGGAACAGTGGCCACCTGTGTTTTGTATCCATCGCTCTCTAATTTCTGAGCAATCTGCTGAGCTAACTGATTCAGATCCTTATTTTTGCCTTGGAATCTCAGCACCTTTTCTGAAACCAAATTTAGCACCTCATTGATAAATAAAACAGCTCTTCTATTGTTTAAACTTTTGCTTTTTTCAAAAACTTCAATTCTATTTCATTTTTTCCGATTTAGAAACTATATATATTCTCTCCAATCTTGGGAGTCTTTCTTCTTGGAATTGGTTTCTCAAAAGTGAATGCGGCGGCCGGGATTTGAACCCGGGATTGCCGGCGTGGCAGGCCGGCGTCCTAATCCAGGCTAGACGACCGCCGCTTCCAATAATTCTAGAATCACAAGAGCTTTTTAAATTAATTGCTTTTTCCGCAAAGACAATTAACTGCATTTGACCATGAACACACAGGAGGGATGACGGCATGAGCACTGGAAACTTCAACTACTATTGGAACTGGTTCGTAGAATGGATTGCTGATGGAGATGCCTCGCTCAGAGCTTCCTCAAGAGTATATGCATTTGAAAAAACTCCCTATCAAAGCGTTATGGTTGTAGAGCTTGTTTCCTTGGGAAAAACTCTGATAATTGATGGAAAAGTTCAGTCAAGCCTGTACGATGAGCACATATATCATGAGAGCCTTGTCCATCCACCTCTAATAACTCACGGCCTCCCCGAGAAAGTCCTAATTCTGGGAGGAGGAGAGGGAGCTACATTGAGGGAAGTTCTGAGGTACAGAACTGTCCGCGAGGTGCACATGGTTGATATAGACGAGAAAGTTGTTGAGTTCTCTAGAAACTTTCTGAAGGAGTGGCACAGAGGAGCGTTTGATGATCCAAGAACGAGAATCATAATAGCAGATGGAAGAAAGTTCGTTGAGGAAGCTGCTGCGAGGGGAGAGAAGTACGATGCTGTCATAATAGATCTGGTTGATCCATTGAGCGGAGGACCAGCAGTTAAGCTCTACACAAGAGAGTTCTATCATCTTATAGGAAAAATTCTTGAAGATGATGGAGTGATGGTCACACAGGCAACAAGCCCCATTCTATATCAGAGAATGTATGCTGTGATCCTCAATACTGTAGCTTCTGCTTTCTCAATAGCAAGACCTTATTTAACATACATCAGAAGCTACAACGGTCCATGGGGATTTGTCTACGGTTCCAATAAAAAAGATCCTCTTGCTTTACAACCAGAGGAAATTAACAAGAGAATTTCCTCACTGCTAAGCACCCCCAGCGAATTGAAATTCTACGACGGAGAAACCCATGAAGCTCTATTCAAGATAACAAAGAACATCAGAGATGGTCTAAAAAGCTGGAGAGAAGTTTCAACTGATGAATCCCCAAAGTACATTGACATCTAGTTTTTTGATGACAAAAATTCTTGGTTTTTTAGCAACCTTCCCCTGCTGTTTATTTTTTATAATGATTTAAGCTAATATTCCGTCGAAATCAATATAAAGCCTTCAACTTCTATAATATTAAATGGACTCTCCGGGAGCTCAGAGGCTCGCCGCGGCCTTAGCCCGGCGGCACAGCCGCAACATGGAGCGATTTGCTCCTAGAATGAGCGGGCTGTCTCCGGCTGCGGGAAAACTTCTGCCTCTGGGCGAGTACCGGGGACAGCAAAAATCTTATAAGCCAATTAGAATAATTCGAGTAATCGCAATCAAGATGACGGCTCGAGGAGACCCCGCAGGTGCGGGGAAAACTCGGGTCCGAGATAGGCTGCGCGAGAATCCCCAAAATCAGGTTGGGGGTGGCGCAGAATTCCACCAAGGGATTCATCCCCCCAACCTTGCGGCCGAACTCCGGTTGATCCTGCCGGACCCGACCGCTATCGGGGTGGCGCTAAGCCATGGGAGTCGCACATCCCACCGCTGTGGGGTGTGGCGAACGGCTGAGTAACGCGTGGCTAACCTACCCTCGGGACGGGAACAACTCCGGGAAACTGGAGCTGATTCCCGATAGGTGGGGAGTCCTGGAACGGTTCTCCACCGAAAGGGACTAGAAGGGGCTATCGCTTCTAGTCCGCCCGAGGATGGGGCTGCGTCCCATCAGGTAGTTGGCGGGGTAATGGCCCGCCAAGCCTATAACGGGTAGGGGCCGTGAGAGCGGGAGCCCCCAGATGGGCACTGAGACAAGGGCCCAGGCCCTACGGGGCGCACCAGGCGGGAAACCTCCGCAATGCGGTAACCCGTGACGGGGTCACCCCGAGTGCTCCCCTTATGGGGAGCTTTTCCCTGCTGCAGGAAGGCAGGGGTAATAAGTGGGGGGCAAGACTGGTGTCAGCCGCCGCGGTAATACCAGCCCCACGAGTGGTCGGGACGGTTATTGGGCCTAAAGCGCCCGTAGCCGGCCCAGCAAGTTCCTGCCTAAATCACTGGGCTCAACCCAGTGGCTGGCAGGAATACTGCTGGGCTAGGAGGCGGGAGAGGCCGGGGGTACTCCTAGGGTAGGGGCGAAATCCTATAATCCTAGGAGGACCACCAGTGGCGAAGGCGCCCGGCTGGAACGCGCTCGACGGTGAGGGGCGAAAGCTGGGGGAGCAAACCGGATTAGATACCCGGGTAGTCCCAGCTGTAAACGATGCGGACTAGGTGTTGGACGGACCTAGAGTCCGTCCAGTGCCGCAGGGAAGCCGTTAAGTCCGCCGCCTGGGGAGTACGGCCGCAAGGCTGAAACTTAAAGGAATTGGCGGGGGAGCACCACAAGGGGTGGAGCCTGCGGCTTAATTGGAGTCAACGCCGGGAACTTTACCGGGGGCGACAGCAGGATGACGGCCAGGCTAATGACCTTGCCCGACGCGCTGAGAGGAGGTGCACGGCCGTCGCCAGCTCGTGCCGTGAGGTGTCTGGTTAAGTCCAGCAACGAGCGAGACCCCTGCCCCTAATTGCTACCCATCCCTTCGGGGGTGGGGCACATTAGGGGGACTGCCGGCGTCTAAGCCGGAGGAAGGTGGGGGCCACGGCAGGTCAGCATGCCCCGAAACCCCCGGGCTGCACGCGGGCTACAATGGCTGGGACAGCGGGATCCGACCTCGAAAGAGGAAGGTAATCCCTCAAACCCAGCCGCAGTTGGGATCGAGGACTGAAACCCGTCCTCGTGAACGAGGAATCCCTAGTAACCGCGCGTCATCATCGCGCGGTGAATACGTCCCTGCTCCTTGCACACACCGCCCGTCGCTCCACCCGAGTGGGGAAAGGGTGAGGCCTTGCTCTTAAATGGGCGAGGTCGAACCCTTTCCCCGCGAGGGGGGAGAAGTCGTAACAAGGTAGCCGTAGGGGAACCTGCGGCTGGATCACCTCCTGGTGGCTACAGGAGGTTGGGGGGATATGACCTTGGTGGGACTGCAGAGCCACTTCTCGCGCGGCCTATCTATTTCCATGCAGCTCGAGACAATGTCTCGGGCGAAGGGCTGAGGGAGGAGAGATCATCCTCTCAATGCGGCCATGTACAGGAGCATCTGGACGCCTAATTGGGCGGGCCCTGTCCCAGGAGCGGCACTTAAGCCGTCTGGTGGATGGCTCGGCTCGGGCGCCGAAGAAGGGCGCGGCAAGCGGCGAAATGCCTGGGGGAGGCGCATGCAGCCGTAGAACCCAGGATTCCCGAATGGGACCTCCTAGCGTGGACTAATAGTCCACGCTGCTCCGTAAGGAGCGGGAACCCCCCGAACGGAAACATCTTAGTAGGGGGAGGAGGAGAAACCAAGAGGGATTCCCTGAGTAGGGGCGACCGAAAGGGGAAGAGGCCAAACCAAACCCCTGCGCGATAAGTGTGGGGGGATGTGGTGTTGCGGGCCCATGGCTGAGCCTTGAGCTCAGGGGGCCGACCTAGGATAGCCGAAGTAGGCTGGAAAGCCTCACCGTAGAGGGTGATAGTCCCGTAGGCAAAATCCTGGGGGCCTCTGCCATGGGCCAGAGTACCCCGGTCTGGTTTGACCGAGGGAAGCCGGGAGGCATCAGCTTCCAAGCCTAAATACGTCCCGAGACCGATAGCGAACAAGTACCGTGAGGGAAAGCTGAAAAGAACCCCGGGAGGGGGGTGAAAAGAGCCTGAAACCAGGCGGTTACACAGGATGCAGCCCTCAAGAGATGACTTCCTCCAAAGGAAAGCGGGGTGACCCGCAAGTACGAGGAGGGGGGATCGGGGTTGCATCTTCCGTCTTGAAACACGGGCCGGGGAGTTCACGGTTGTGGCGAGCTTAAGGGGTATACCCCCGAAGGCTCAGGGAAACCGACGGTCCGCAACCGGCTCTGCCGGTGAGGGACGGGGTCCCAAAGGGCCTGGAGTCACAGCCGTGAGACCCGAAACCGGGTGATCTAGGCGGGGGCAGAGCGAAGCCGAGGGAAACCTCGGTGGAGGCTCGAAAGGGTTCTGACGTGCAATTCGTTCCCCTGACCCCCGTCTAGGGGCAAAAGACCAATCTAACCCGGTGATAGCTGGTTCCCGCCGAAGTGGGTCTCAGCCCAGCCTCACTGGAGGTTGGCCGTGGGGTAGAGTTACTGATTAGGGGTGCAGTAGCCGAAAGGCTACGGCTCCTAGTCAAACTCCGAACCTGCGGCCGCCGAAGAAGGTGGGAGTGGGGTTTCCCAGGGGTAAGCCTGGGAGCCGAGAGGGGAACAACTCAGACCGAGGTTAAGGCCCCTAAGTGCCGGCTAAGTGCCATCGAAAGGGCGTCACCAGCCTAAGACAGTGGGGAGGTGGGCCCAGCAGCAGCCATCCTCTAAGGAGTGCGTAACAGCTCACCCACCGAGGCTGGTGGCCCCGAAGATTGGTCGGGGCTAAGCCGGCCGCCGATACCTCGGGGCACCCCTGCAATGCAGGGGTGATCCGGTAGGCGGGCGTCGGGGTGGGGTAGAAGTTGGGCCGTGAGGTCCAATGGACCCGCTCCGAGTGCGGATCCCGGTGGTAGTAACAGCGAAGAGGGGTGAGAATCCCCTCCGCCAGAAAGGGCCAGGGTTCCTCGGCAACGGTCGTCGGCCGAGGGTCAGCCGGTCCTAAACAGGCCCGTAACACGGTGCCTGTGAAAGGGAAACAGGTTAACATTCCTGTGCCGTGGAGGTAGGCTTCGCGGCAACGCAAGGCTCGGTCTCCGACGCTTCGGGGTAGACCGACAGGGGTTGCCACCCCTGCTAACCTGCCGTGGACCGGGGAGTACCGTCATGGTGAGAACCGGTCTAAGGGGGGAATGGCCTGCCTTGTGCAGGTTCGGTCAATCCCTGGAGCCCATGAAAAGGGGACCGAGAACGATCCTCCACGCCCGTACCGAGAACCGACACAGGTGCCCCAGGGTGAGAAGCCCAAGGCGTCTGGGGGGCAGCGCAGGCCAGGGAACTCGGCAAATTGGCCCCGTAACTTCGGGATAAGGGGTGCCTGTGGTTCTGGGCTGAAACCCGGATCCACAGGTCGCAGTGACCAGGGGGACCTGACTGTTTAATAAAAACATAGCTCACCGCTAGCCCGTAAGGGTGTGTACGGTGGGTGAATCCTGGCCACTGGCGGTCCGTGAAACCCGGGTACAACCGGGCGAAGCGCCGCTGAAGGCCGGGAGTAACTCTGACTCTCTTAAGGTAGCCAAATGCCTTGCCGGGTAAGTTCCGGCGCGCATGAACGGATCAACGAGGTCCCCACTGTCCCGGTCTGCGCCCCCGTGAATCTACCTGCTGGTTCACAGTCCAGCAACCTCCCGTAGGGAGAGAAGACCCCGTGGAGCTTTACTGCAGCCAGACGTTGTCCTATGGGCGTGGGAGCGTAGCGTAGGTGGGAGGCGTCGAACCCATCCTTTCGGGGATGGGGGAGCCGATCCTGAAACACCACCCTTCTGCGCCCGTAGGACTAACCCTGGCGCAAGCTGGGGGACAGCGCCTGGTGGGCAGTTCGGCTGGGGCGGCACGCGCGCGAAAAGATAACACGCGCGCCCAAAGGTCGGCTCAAGCGGGTCAGAAACCCGCTGTAGAGTGCAAGGGCAAAAGCCGGCCTGACCGGACCCTGGATAACAAGGGGTCCGGACGGGAAACCGAGGCCTAGCGAACGCTCGTGCCCCCACTGGTGGGGGCCGGGCATGACAGAAAAGTTACCCCGGGGATAACGGAGTCGTCGCGGGCGAGAGCTCCCATCGACCCCGCGGTTTGCTGCTTCGATGTCGGCTCTTCCCATCCTAGAGGTGCAGCAGCCTCTAAGGGTGGGGCTGCCCGCCCATTAAAGGGGATCGTGAGCTGGGTTTAAACCGTCGTGAGACAGGTTGGACTCTACCCACGGGAGGCGTCGGCCGTCTGAGGGGAAGATGCCCCCAGTACGAGAGGAACAGGGCATCGCGGCCTCTAGTCTACCGGTTGTCCGGCAGGGCAATGCCGGGCAGCCACGCCGTTAGGGATAACCGCTGAAAGCATCTAAGCGGGAAGCCCGCCCCGAGACGAGACGGCCGTTCCTGCACGGGGCAACCTGTGCAGGAGGAGGGCCCCCATAGAAGATGGGCTTGATAGGACGGGGGTGTAAGCCCCAAGGGACTTGTTCCCGAGGGGTGAGCCTGCCGTTACTAAAAGCCCGACGCCGCTTAGCTTCCCCTGGGAGCATGCAGGACCGAGAATAGATATGAGCGGTCCGCAGGGCTCGCCCAAGGTTCAGCCCAGGTGCTCCTGTACATGGCTGTTAGAACATAAATTTCTGCTATTCTGATATATACTAGGTCTTTTATTCGCTTTTTCTTTCATAAAGCTTGCGGGGATTCACTTGATTCCAACTCCCATTGAACTCATCAACAAAGTTCATCCAACTCCAATTGTAAAGCTTAGGAACAGGATTAATGATTCTGCTCTCTACGCTAAGCTCGAGTTCTTCAATCCGTTTTCGCAGAGCATAAAGGATAGACCCGCCAAGCGCATTCTCGAGGAAGCCATCAGCTCTTCTCTTCCAAAAAAGATCTATGAGGCAAGCTCTGGAAACTTTGCTATAGCTTTGACACTTCTCTCAAACGCATATGGCATTCCAGTTAGAATATACCTCCCCAAGGGCTCTCCAACGTCCACTCAGTCACTGCTGAAATTGCTTGGAGCTGAGGTAGTAATAACAGATTTTGATAGCATAAATCCTGAAATGATTGAAATGGTGAAAGAGGAAGCCGAGAGAGATGGTGCTGTGAATCTAAACCAGTTTGAGAACGATCTAAATCCTCAGACTCACTATGAGGAAACCGGAAAAGAGCTTGTGGAGCAATTGCTAGAGGAGGGGGTGAAGCCAACTCATCTCATTGTTGGTCTTGGGACTACAGGGACGCTTTGGGGTGTGGTGAGGAGAGTGGAGGAAGTGAGAGAGTGGCGTGGAATTAAGATAATTGGCGTTCAGCCAGCTAAGGGATCAAAAATTCCTGGAATAAAGAGAATAGAATCCAGGCCAAAGTGGATTGGAATGGTAGAGCTAAATGAGATCTTGGATGTCAGCGATCGAGAGGCTGCACTGGGAGCAATAGAGGTTGGCAGAAAAGAGGGATTGCCCATAGGGCTTTCCTCTGGAGCTGTTTATATTGCTTATAAGAAAATAGCAGAAAGAGAGAGGGGAGTTTTTGTGACAATATTTCCCGACTCCATCTACAAGTATGTTGAAGTTCTGCAGAAGCTGGTTGGTGAGGCATTAAGGTGATGGCATCAAAGCTTCTGAGGAGAACAGCCCTGGCAAATATAGGGGATCTTCTCCCCCATGAGATGATAAGCGAGCAAACAGTCAATCTAGTGCAGAAGATGATTGCTAGCGATGGAGCTTTCAAAGTTCCGGTTCTTGTTGACAGCGAGTTTGGAATAATACTCGATGGACATCACAGAGTTGAAGCACTTAGAAGGCTCGGAATAAAGCTGGCTCCTGTCTATATTGTGGACTATCGCTCAAACGACATACTCGTCTTCTCAAGAAGGAAGGAGATAATTGTAACAAAGAATGAAGTTATAAGAAGAGCCCTGAGAGGTGACCTATATCCATATAAGACAACTAGACATGTGGTTGTTGGGGGAAGCATGCCTTGCTCACTTATATACCTAGATGAGCTGAGAGGGGAGAGAGCCCCCCTGCCTATTGTGAGCTTTCAAAGGAAAGCTTTCTCATTGGGATGATGAACGTTTTAAGAATGCTATCTCCTGGATCAAGCCTAGCATAGCCCATGGGAGGGATCCAGTTTGGATAGATCATCCTTATTTCTCTCAGCGAGATGAAGACCTTGTACAGCCTCGGATGCCTAATTTCAATGGCAACAGCACTTTTTGATCCCTGAATGAACATCTTTGACTCCGGAGATATGCCCTCTGGATTCCTCCTTCTTACATATCTCCAAATTTCCTCTGGAGTGCCGATCCTTATTTTTCCTATAGTAAATTCCCCCCAGATCTCCTTTACCCTCCCACTCACATATACTATGGCCACGCTTCCCTCTTCCAGTCCTGTTCCCCTTCCTCTCCTTAGCTCAAACTTTTTTCTTCTATCGAATATTGCTCTTGCATACTCAGGCCGAACCGAAAACATGTAGAATGTGCTCAAAGCACATCGGCCTCCCAGTTTTTCAATTCAGATTCGCAATTTTCATTGACCCTCCTACCAAATCAAAGCTCCTTCCTTTATAATTTCATCCTCTCTCGCCATGAAGCTTAAATCTCCTGACCTCCATAGCTCTAGAGAAAACGGAGCTCATGGCTGCAAAATTTTAATTCAAGGAGTTTAATAAAAGTGGAGTGAATGATTGGAGGATGTGGATTTGAGCAGGAGAATCGTCATAACAAATGATGATGGGATCTATAGCCCAGGGCTCAAGATACTTCATGATTCGGTTTCTGGCCTGGGAGAAGTCAACGTAATTGCACCAGAAACGCCGAAGAGCAGTACTGGACTAGGACTCACCCTGCACAAGCCTCTCAGAGTGATGAGAATTAAGCTCTGGGGAGAAAAACCTCTTATAGCAGTAAGTGGAACTCCTAGCGATATAATACACATTTCGGTCCATATACTAAATGGAAGACCTGACCTCGTTCTCTCAGGGATAAATGTGGGAGATAACACTAGCCTTCAGGTTATTCTTTCATCTGGAACAGTTGGGGCAGCGATGCAGGCATCTCTCCTGGGAATACCGAGCATCGCATTGAGCGCAGATGTCAGATCACCGGAGGAACTATTGAGGAAAAGCTACAGAAAGGGTGTAATGGCTGTGTCAAGAGCAATAGCTACCTATGTGCTTGAGAGAGGAATGCCAAAGGGCTTCGATCTGATTTCTGTCAACTTTCCCTCAGTTGTCGGAAAGAAGACAAGGGTAAAAATAGCTAAGCCTGCTAGAGTTAGATTTGCTCAGTACACGGAGAGAAGAATAGATCCCCAGGGAAGGCCGTACTTCTGGATATATGGAGAGCCCACATCTCCCGAGCAGGGAACAGATGCCTATGTAGTATTGGTAGAGAAGAACATTGCAATCACTCCGCTTTCTCTGAATCTGAGCTCATGCCAAGAGACAGAGGAAATAATTGAGCCAATGAGGGCTGAAGCTGAGAGGGCTCTGGAAACTGGAATCTCCGGCACATAAAAAACAATATTTACTTTTATAAGAAAAACAGGAAAGAGGTATTGTGCCATGAGCATAGTTTATACCTCGCTCGGAGATGTGAAGGTGGGTTCATATATAGTAATAGATGGCGAGCCCTGCAGAGTTGTGGAGATAACAAAGGCAAAGACTGGAAAGCATGGAAGCGCAAAGGCTCACGTTGTAGCAATAGGTCTATTCAGCGGCAGCAAGAAGACGATAACTGCTCCTGTTGATCAGAGGGTTGAGCAGCCGATAATAGAAAAGAGGGTTGCCCAGGTAATTTCGGACCTTGGAAAATCCTTCCAGCTAATGGATCTTGAGACATATGATACATTTGAGGTTCCAAAGCCGGAGGACCCAGAGCTTGCTGGGAAAATAGCACCTGGAAAAGATGTTGAATACTGGGAAGTAATGGGAAGAAGGATCATTGTGAGAACAAGAGGATGAAAGAGGATTGAATGATAGTTGAGCTCGCTGTTTTCTGGGCTTAGGGAAGCAATAAAGAAGTATTTTTCCAGCACCTCTCCCTACGAGGAGAGCGTTGAGGAGTTCATAAAGGACCTTCAGAGAACTCTCATAAAGTCTGATGTGAATGTAAAGATAGTTTTTGAGATGTCAAACAGAATAAAGAAGAGGGCTCTTGAGGAAAAGCCTCCTCAGGGAGCTTCTAGGAAGGATTGGTTTCTAAAGATAGTCTATGAGGAGCTAGTCTCGATTCTTGGAGGAGAGGAAGAGCCTGAGATAATTCCAAGGAAGAGGCCATATGTAATAATGCTGGTTGGGCTTCAGGGAAGTGGTAAAACAACCACAGCAGCAAAGCTGGCATGGTACTTTAAAACCAGGAAGCTCAAGTCTGGCCTTATTGCAGCTGATACTTACAGGGCTGGAGCATACGATCAGCTGAAGCAGCTGAGTGAGAAAGTTGGAGCTCTGTTCTATGGAGATCCAAGAGAGAGGGATCCTGTGGCTATAAGCTTGAGGGGAGTGGAGGAGCTGAAGAAGCAGGGGGTCGATGTCATTATCATTGATACAGCTGGGCGTCATGGCTATGGAAATGAGGCAGATCTCCTTGAAGAGATGAGGCAAATCGCTTCTGCTGTCAAGCCTGATGAAATAGTAATGGTTCTAGACGCTTCCATTGGACAGAAGGCTTCGGAAATAGCTAAAAGGTTTCATGAAGCTACTCCAATAGGAAGCATAGTGATATCAAAGATGGATGGAACTGCAAAGGGAGGCGGAGCTCTATCAGCAGTGGCGATGACGGGGGCAAAGATAAAGTTCATAGGCACTGGAGAGGAAATAAGCGAGATAGAGCCTTTCAGGACTAAAAGCTTTGTATCTAGGATACTTGGACTTGGGGACATTGAGGGACTTCTGGAGAGAATGAGATCGCTGGAGATAGATAAGGAGGAGCTGGAGAAGCAGGCTGAGGAGATGCTCACAAAGGGCCTAAATATGAAGCTCATATACAAGCAATTGATGCAGATAAGAAAGATGGGTCCTCTGAGCAAGGTGCTGAAAATGATTCCCGGGTTTAGCATGAGTATCCCAGATGACAGCGAGCTGGAAAAGATTGGGGAGGAAAAGTTCGACAGGTGGATCGCAGCCATCAACAGCATGACGTATGAGGAACTGGAGAAGCCGGAATTAATTGAAAGGGAGAAGAGCAGGCTGAGAAGAATAGCAATTGGTTCAGGAACAAGGGTGGAGGATGT
Organism: Fervidicoccaceae archaeon; assembly: GCA_038734945.1. NCBI lineage: Archaea > Thermoproteati > Thermoproteota > Thermoprotei > Fervidicoccales > Fervidicoccaceae > Fervidicoccaceae archaeon. Next base: position 364,249 of record JAVYOA010000002.1, read on the forward strand.
AAGGGAGCTGCTGAAGTACTATGAGGGGACAAGGAGGATGCTGAAGCAGCTCAAGAGGAAGAAGTCCGTGCTGAAGAAGCTTGAGAAGGAGGGAGAGGGTCTTTTCTGAGCTTTCGTGGTGGGAATTTTGGGATCCATTCTGGAGGAAGCAGCCAATGTCATGAAATCATTTCCTCTCTGTGATTCTTGCCTAGGAAGGATGTTCTCAACTCTGATGAGGGGAATGAGCAATGAGGAGAGAGGAAAAGCTCTGAAGAGAGCTGTTGTAATGGATATACTGTTGAGGATGAAAAGCGGAGAAAAGGATGCCGAAAATAATTTGAGGGAAATTGCCAGATCGCTGGGAGAGGACTTCAATGAGACTCTGAAGTCGGTTGGAATGCAGAGAGATGTTGTGCCATGCTATATTTGCGGAAACAATATCAGGGAATGGAAGAAGCTGTATGAGAAAGCTGTTGAAAGGCTGAAGGAAGTTTCTGCGGAGTCGTTTCTGGTAGGTGTTCGAATACCAAGAGATATTGAGGAAAGGGAGGAGGAAGTTGTGAGAGCTCTCTCCCTTTATACTGCAGAATCAATTAAATCTGAGCTTAAGAGGGAAATCGGAAAATCCATTTCCATGCGTCTTGGAATACCTGTTGAGTTCAAGACTCCTGGGGCCGTTGTATATGTTGATGTTGGGAAAAATGATGTTGAGATTGCTGTGAACCCCCTATTCATAAAGGGAAGATATGTGAAGAGCGGAAGGAACATAAGCCAGATCAGGTGGTTCGATGAGCCATTGAGCAGCGACTCCCTGTCTATAGAAAAGATGATTTCATCGCTTCTGAAAATATACGATGGATCTGAGATTGTCCTTCATGCCTCTGGTAGGGAGGATGTCGATGTCAGAATGCTTGGGTATGGAAGGCCATTTGTGGTAGAAATTAAGAATCCAAGAAAAAGAAGAGCAAATTTAAAGCTTGTCTCGGATATTCTGAACAGATCCTCTCCATATGGTAGATTTTTCATTGAAGGAATTGGAAAGAGGGATGATGTGAGAACCCTTAAGCTTATGGATAGGGCCAAACTGAAAGCATATAGGTTCGTGGCTGTTTCAGAGGAGCCAGTGAATGAAGATGATATTGAGAAAATTGCTGCAGGTTTGAGGGGAGCTACGATAAAGCAGAGAACGCCCACCAGGGTTCTGAAGAGAAGGGCAGACATTGTGAGGAGCAAGAGGATTCACGATATAAGCCTCACAAGAATTGGAGAGAATGCGATTTTGGGGATTTTGGTAGCCGATGGAGGTCTATATGTGAAGGAGCTCATTTCAGGAGATGATGGGAGAACTGTGCCTAGCTTCTCTAGCTTGACTGGAAAGAAAATGAGCTGTGCTGAGCTGGATGTTCTGAAGGTATTTATTTAGATTCACTTTGGATTCTTCTTAGGGCTCTTCTCAGAACGTGATGGACAACGCGAATTTCCATTCTGGATGGAGAAGATTTGTAGATGATTTGTCTGAATGCCCTGCTTGCTCTCTCTACCTTGTGTGGATCTCTGTGAACAAGAGCTGATATTTGGGAAAAAGTTGAAATTGTGCTTTCAATGTCTTCCCTCGAAGCAGTTTCAATAATGGGCTCGGTCTTCTTCTTCGCAGTGAGCTCATACAGGTATATAGCAACTGAGTTTGATAGGTTCAATGCTGGGTATTCTTCCGATGTTGGTATAGTTGATGCCAAATCGCACTTCGAGAGCTCTTCCCTCGTCAGTCCAGTGCTTTCCCTTCCGAAAACAAGGCACACATTTTTGTATTTGGAAACCAGTTCAGGTAGATGCAAGGAGGATACTGTGTTTCTCAATATATCATCAGAAGCCCCTTTAGCTGTAGTGCATATTTTAATATCGCAGCCATTCAGTGCATCTTCAATTGTTACATGCCTAACAATGGAATGATACAGATGCCCTGCTCTTACTGCATATCTGAGAACCTCTTCCTCGTTGTACTCTCTAGTTGATACTATATGAATATCCTTGATGCTGAAATTTGCTGCAAGCCTCAATATCATGCCAAGATTTACTGATCCCTCTGTATCAACTAGCACCAATCTCAGATTATCCATTTTTTTCCCCTCTCAATAGGTAGAGCCTCTCAAAAAAATAATCTCTTTTATCGACAACTTCAGTGATGAAATGTAGAGACCTCATTGTCTTCATGATCTCTTCAGCCCCTCCCAGCGAGGAGGATACTAGGAGAACCGTGTATTTTCCGCTAAGAAGCCCTTCAAGGCTCTTGAGAATTCTCACGGAAGTCTCGGACCCCTTCTTCCCACCATATAAAGCCATATCCAAAAAATAATCTCCAGTTGACTGATCGTATGGCAGGTATGGGGGATTGATCAGAACCAGATCGAAGTGAGTCCCCCTGCGAATTATGCCATCAATATCTCCAGCAATGATCTCCACAGATTCAGCTCTCTCTCCTAGAATTTTTCTTAGGTTGAATTGAGATGTTTCACAGGCCTTTGGAGAAATGTCTACTGACATGACATGTGAGGCTCCTCTTTCGACAGCAAAAATGGAGAGAATTCCGCTGCCGCTGCCTATATCGAGAACCCTAGCATTCTCAAGCAAGCTAACATTTTTCTCTAAATAGGAGAGAATCATGTATGTATCATCGCTTGGGTCATATACTGATGGGGGGATGCATAAGCTGTATCCCCATCTTAGCTTCTCTGGGCTCCCATCAGGGCAGCTCTTGCCAGCTCCTCCATTTGCCATGGTGCTATCTCCCTCACTCTCAGATTCTCGACCTCTCTGAGAATGCTCCTTCCAGTTTCAACATCTATTTTCAAATTGAGCCTCTCCATGCAGAATGGAACCACCTTTCTGGCAACCCTATTTCTCTGGGAAAACAAACATCCGCTGATTTTCTCCAGAATTGAATGCAGAACATTATCATAATCTCTTTTTCTCACAAGTCTGATTACTGTTACGCTAACTTTTGGTCTGGGAGCGAAGCAGTTTGAACTGAAGGTCCCCTTCATTTCCCTCTCAAACAATAGAGAGGAGAGAACGGAAATTCTCCCATAGTTCTCATCTCCAGGAGAGGCAGCAATCCTCATTGCCACTTCACTCTGAACTCCGAGAACTGATTCCCTAATGCTGTTGTTCCTGGCTATCTCCAGAAAAATGGGGACAGAAAGGGAAAATGGTGTGCTGGAAATCACAAGGGGTATTCTTGTCCTTCGAAGAATCTCTATTCCATCTCCCAAAACTAAGGCAACTCTGCTGGATTCTACATTCTTCGATGCAAGCTCGAAGAGCCGGGGATCCTTCTCTACTGAAATTACAAAACCCCTCATTCTGCTTATAAGGAAAGCTGTTAAGAAGCCTATCCCAGTTCCAATTTCTAGAATTTCGTTGTATTGAGAGGAGGCCGAGGAGCTCAATGTCTCAAGATAATCTCTACTTACGGCGAAGTTCTGGCCAAGTCTTCTAGAGGGCCTAATGCCTGCTTCTTTCAAGAAATGTCTTGTTATTTTTCTCAGGCCATCGCTTGAGATTTTTGAAGCAAATTCCTCTGAGATTATAGCTTGAGGATTTCTCATGGAAATCAATCTGCATATATGGACTCAAGAACTCTTAGATATACAGCGTCCTTCTCAGCAATCTTTGGTTTAATGAAAAGATAGTACCTCTCCCCTCCCTCGAGCTCTTTTATTATTCTGCTCGCTATTATGCTCTCAATGTTGTGGAGCTTTACTCCTCTTAGAGCCAGTCTATCCTCGACTTCCTTCAGAGATTTAAACGGTGCCCTCTTTCTCTCATCGAGAATTATGTTTAGGGTTCTCTTTCCTATGCCTGGGAGGAGCTCGAGGGAGTGCATTCTCAGTGTAATTGCTCCCAATGTGTTGAAAATCTTCACGAAGGCCTTCTCGTTCTCCTTAATTATGTTTGAGAGGACAGTGAGGAGATTCGATTTTGAGACAGAAGTTAGATCGGAGTAATCTATCGGTCCAGTAATTGATCTTATAGGACCCTTTCCTATATAATCGGATCCGATGTAGATTTTTTCCCCCACCTCAAACGTTTCTCCTTCCGGAACTACAAGCTCAACAAGCGTAAAGAACTTAACACCAACAGCCTGAGCAAGGGGAACCCTCCTGTGCTCGGGATGCCTATCGAATGGATTCCCTTGGGGGAGGTAATCCAGAATTGCGGCAGTATCATCTGGTATCTCTCCTTTTCTACCGAAATATGGTGGGAATCTTCCTTCACCGGGTCCTCTCTGCATTTCGAACCTCCACCGCCAGCTATTTTTCAATTTGCTAATTCAATCTATATTTGGGCTATAGACATGAATATGGTGTTTTTCCATAAATATCTACTGCATGCAGCACCTCTATATACCCTCCCTATATTTGAGGTGGGGGAGCATAGCTTCCTTGGCAGCCTGTTCTTTTTGCACCTCATTTTCATTTATGATTTCTCTTGCAGTTTTCTCCATATTGCTCGCTCACCAGAGAAGTAAAGTATTTGAGATAGTTTCTCAGTGTTAGCTAGAACATTTGGATAGCGCTTCTGCTATCCTCTTTACATCTTCCAAAGACATGGATTGGCTCTCAGGTGGCAGAAGGGCCCTTATTTCTGCCTCATCTCTGGGGAGAACATTCAGGAGCATGATTGCTAATTCCTTGCTCACGCCTATTTCTTCAAGCTCTTTCAGAACTTCGCGTGAAGTTTCATAGCTACAGTCGAATAGAATGCGGGAGAGAGTTTCGTCGGTTCTGAGAACCAATGGATTGGATTCGGAGGCCTGTGATAACAGCTTCTCCCTAAGGATCTTAATTGCCTCATAGTTGTCGATTGGATGGGATTCAAGAACTTTTTTTATCAAGGTAACCATCTCTCAAATTGATGATGCTTCAAGAAAAAGTAGTACCCTGAACGGGTCTGAGGTGCTCTGGTCTGACAAACAGCGTTTTTCTAATGCTGCCTTCCTGGAGCACTGCTACGTATGCTCTCCCTCTTCTCCCTACTATTTCGACAGTTCTTCCGTGATACCTTCTGTGCGGCATTCCGTGATGAACTGACGGGTTTATCTTTATAACTGCTTTATCTCCAGGCTTGTAATCCAGCATGAGCAAGCTAAGCGGAGGAACTGCCCCCCTTTCCCTTATTTCCTTTTTCAGGAGCTTCCTAGTTCTGTGCCTCAGTCCTCTTGAAGCTCTTACCATGGATTTATCACATCCTTATTGCTAATTGGATAATCCTACCTAGCTTTTCTGAATCAATTACGTGGAAACTGTTTAATAACGTTTATGTTGTGCTCATTGGTGAGATCAGATATTCAAGCTGCTTCTGCCGCTGAATAGAAAGAGCGGAGATAGCCTTTCCAAAATGAATGAAAATATTAATTAACTGAGTAGAGAAATTCTTGCTGTGCGAGTTGATCTATATGCCAATGAGACCTGCCAGATGCTATACCCATTTCAGCTCTCCACCGTATACTAGAAAAGAGTATATCCCGGGAGTCCCGCAGCCGAAGATATCGAAGTTCGAGATGGGAAATCCAAAGGTAGAAGGAGATTATTTGGTAAAATTGATAGTTCTTGAGGATGGACAAATAAGGCATAATGCCCTTGAGGCTATGAGAGTTGCTGCCCATAAGCTCTTGACCTCGAAGCTTGGAGAAGAGAACTTCTACTTGAAGGTTGTCAGGTATCCTCATCACGTCATAAGAGAGAACAAGATGATGGCATTTGCAGGAGCAGACAGGCTCCAGGATGGAATGAGGCTTTCCTTCGGGAAGCCAATAGGCACAGCAGCCAGAGTGTATAAAGGGTATGAAGTACTGGAGGTTATAGTAAAGAAGGAGCATCTAGAGATAGCAAAGAGAGCGGCTAAGGTGGCTTCATCTAAGATCCCCCTGCCATCCAAGATAGAGATCGAGGAAATAGAAAAGAACTGAGCTGCTGTTTTCTTCTGCTGAGAAGCCAGCGTGATAGGTCAGGATTTCTTATATTTACTCTTTGTAATAGTAGAATAGCTACTTTCTGACAAGAGCATGAAGCTAGAAAAAGATTATGAAAAGCAAGTATACTACGAGGTTAACAGCTGTAACCAATGCTCCTACTCTAAGGAACGTTGTGAATTTTATGGTTGTATTGAACTTGCTTTCAACAACCTCAAGTATTATTATGTTAGATGCTGCTCCAAATAGAGTTAAATTTCCAGCAATAGTTGAGGACATTGCAAGGGATACCCATGCCTTAACATCCTCTCCAGTGAATCCAAGAGCATTCATGTAATTTATGAAGAGCTTGACAAAAGGCACATTGCTTAGTAGCTGGCTAAGTATTATTGATGTAGTGGAAATTGCAATGGGCTCGAATAGAGTGTTTGGCTTGCTTTTCATGAAAAGGGATATCAAGTCGCTCGAGACTCCGCTGTTCCATATCCCCTGCATTGCTATGAACATTGTTATGAAGAACATTATTGTCCCCCAGTCAATTTCCTTAATTACTTTTCTGGGCTCCTCTACAAAGAAGTACATGGCTGAAGCTACAAGAAAGGGTATGAATCCTATTTCCTCGATGTGAGGCTCTCCTCTCAACCTAAATATGTCGTTGGCGAGCATTAGAGATATGACTGAAATGAGGGAGAGGGAAGCAATTAGTGCATCCCTTTTGTTCTTCAGGCTCTCCTCTGCTATGAGGCCAATCTCAATCCCTTTCCTTGGGACCTTGAGAAGAAATGAAATGATCAGAGGGGTAATGATTAGATTGATGAGCGTTGGAACGAATAAGTAAGACATGAAAGATATGAAAGGGGCCTTCATGCCAGAGCTCACGGAGATCAGAACGTTCTGCGGATTTCCTATTGGAGTTGTAGCTGAGCCTATAGTTATGGAGAATGCTAGAACAAGGAGGAGGGCTTCAAGAGAAATACCAGTGGCTCTTGATATAGTGTATATTATGGGGGGACCCATTACAGCTATAGTATCATTGACAGCAAATGCTGCCATTAGACCGAATACAATAGAAGAAACAATCATTATGCTATATGTTGATTTGAGCTTTGTTATGAACCAGTACGATAGGAGGCTCAGAAGGCCAGAGGATTCAGCGAGCGAAACAATGCTGAACATGCCGATGAGAAAGAATATTACATTGAGATCTATCACCGTTGGCAGCTCCTCTATGCTGACCAGCTTACCAATGATGCTGAGAAAAGCGAGAAATGACATGAAAGCCCACACGGGCATTTTTGGATTTCTAGATCTGAGCATGAGGAAGGATATCAGCATTATTAGCATCAGCCAGCCCAGAAGATACTGATATGTCAAGAGAGCTCACCGGCTATGAATCAAGAATGGAAAAAGAGCTTATTAATGGTTCATTTGCGACAAAAAGCAATCTGTTAAATTTAGTTATAACGAAAATATATGAATGCAATAGATTGCACAGCGGGAGTGCCTTGGAGGCTGGCAAAATGTCAATTGATGATGAAATGCTCTATGATTTCGAACTGGATTCGCTAATAGAAAAGCTAAGAGGAGCAAAGAGGATCCTCGTTCAGATTCCTGATGGGCTGAAAATGTACTTTCCAGTAATAGAGAAGCAATTATCAAGCTCGCTTGGAAGTGAAGTCATTCTATCGATTAACAGCAGTTTTGGTGGATGCGATCTGGACATACATGAGGCGCTTCTCCTAAAAGCAGATGCATTAGTTCACTTTGGTCATAGCGAGTACTCTCTCCAGGAAGTTCCATACGAGGCTGAGAAATTGAAAGTTCTGTTTGTTCCCGTTTACTATAAGGGAGATATTGGGGATGAACTAATCTTGGAGGCTGCAGAGAAGCTGAGGGCTGCTGGAGCACAACGACCCGTCATCGGCGCTTCCGTACAGCATGTGAGGCTTATACCGAAAGTATATGAGAGGCTGAGCTCCCTCGGATTCTCACCAAGAATTTCGTCTGGAAAAAGAATGTTTTCTGGACAGATAGTAGGATGCGATTATACAGCTCTGATCTCTGCTGTGGATTCCGATTCCGCTCTGATAATAAGCGGGGGACTCTTCCATGCTCTTGGTGCTTCTTTTGCCTTCAGAGGGCCAGTGATTCAAGTGGATCCATATGCGGGAAAGGTGAGGAACATGGAGGAAGAAAGAACAAAGTGGATGAAGAGAAGGTATGCAGAGATGATGAGGGCAAGGGAAGCAAGAATGTGGGGTATTATAATTGGAACGATGATAGGACAGTATAGACCATCTATACTCGAAAGGCTTAAGAGGAGAATTGTTGAGAGGGGCATGAAATACAGATTGTTTGCTTCTCACATTCTGAAGAGAGAGAACTTACTTAACTTGGCAAATTATGATATAGATGCTTTTGTGGTCACATCGTGTCCAAGAATCCCAATAGATGACTTCACGCTTGATCCGATGGAAAAGCCGGTCCTCACTCCTGGAGAAGCTCTATCTGTTATTGAGGGGAAATTGGAGGTATATAGGTTTCCTTGGTAGAAGGAACAATTGATAAAAAGAAATTGGAGATCATGCTAGATAAGCTTGAGGGAAAGCTTAAACCGCTGCCGAATCTTGAGCAGCACAGAACGCCAGGATGGATAGCAGCAGACATAGTTTGGACAGCAAGACAGTCTGGAATGCTCCTAAATAAGAGAATTTTGGACCTAGGGTCTGGAGTAGGGATCTTCTGCATAGCCTCTCTGCTTGCTGGAGCTTCCGAATGCATTTCCATCGAGATCGATCCAGATTCAATTGAGGTCCAAAGAAGGAACTTGGCCATGTATGAATTGCAGGATGATGCGCATGTTATATTGGGGGATGCTAAACATCTTCCATTGAGAGAGAGCATATGCGATTTGGCTCTGATGAACCCTCCTTTTGGGACTGTAAAAAAAGGAGATGATGTTGCTTTTCTTTATTCCGCTGTTTCAGCCTGCAGAGCAGCCTTAAGTCTTCACCTCTCCAGCGAAAAGACCAGGGAATTCATCTACAGAGAGATGGAAAAGATTGGAAAGAAGAGCAAAGTGTTAAAAACGTATAAAATGGAGTTAAAACAAATATTCGAATATCACAGATCTAGAATAAAGAGGATAAGCGTGGATCTATATTTGGTGGAGTGATATGGAGAACAATGATGTTGTCGTACCAGGAGAGGAGCTGGCAGTCATAGAGGAGTTCTCTCCACTGAACGGAACATACAGCGATGAGAATGGCTTCGTGAGAGCCTCGCTTTTGGGAAAGGTTTCGAAAGATCTATTGAACAAGGTAATAAGAGTAAATCCCGTGAAGTCCAGGTATGCTTTTCCCATGGTGAAGGATATCGTTATTGGGTATGTTAGCTTCTTGAGGGGAGAGATAGCCATGGTGAATATTGTGAGAGATGGAAACCTCAGGCCTTTGACAGGACAGCTGGCTGGCTTTCTCCATATCTCACAGACGGGAGCTGAGGGAAGGCACATCAGTGAGCACATTGCCCCAGGGGATCTTATAAGAGCAAGAGTGATATCGTCTGAAAATCCATTTCAGCTTTCAATAAAGCATCCCTCACTCGGAGTCATCCTGGCCTCGTGCTCTCAGTGTGGGGCCATACTGCGGAGAGATGGAGACAAGCTAGTTTGTCCAAAGTGTGGAAACATTGAGAAAAGAAAAATTGCCTCAGGATATCTGAATTTAAAAAGAATAGAGTAGAGATCTTCTAGAGGTTTGTTGAAACGAGAGAGAAGGTGGGTTTTCCGTTTTGACGGTAAAGAGAAAAATTGTTCTGAGGATTTCAGGTGAGATTGAGAAGGAAAAGATCATTGAGGAAATAATGTCGAGAATATCTGCACAGGAGGCATTTTACAGGCTTAAGGGAGACGTTCTAGAACTCAGGCTTATAGGAGATCCCATTAGTGTTGAAAGAAGTGTTGAGGCTGTGAGAAAATTTGCTTCAAGTACGATGCTCGGAGCTGGAGGGAAGAGGGGAGGGACAATCGTTCAGCTATCACAGGCTTCCAAAACTCTCGGAGTTCCTGTTCCAATTGAAGCATTTTCACATCTTCTTGAGGCATTGGGAGTAAAGGTAAAGAAACAGAAGGACGAGATCATCATATATGAGAGGGCGGAAAAAGTTAGAGAAATAGCTAGAGATTTCTTCTTAAGGCTAAGAGAATCCAGAACAATCGCTTTCGGAAAAGCAGCTGAGCTTATTGCTATTCTCAGCTTCCTTCATGATCTTCTTCCCATCGAGATCTCTGAAATTGGGAAGGAGCTGGGAGTTTTGGAAGAGAAGGATGGAAAGGCTCAACTGAGAGTGAGATGGGATGACGCATTTTTAACTCTCAATAGAGAGCTAAGTGAGTCAAAGGGAAAAGAAGGAGAGAGTGGAAAGGCTCTATTTTAAGCCGAAGTTCAAAGAAAATATAGCTCTTAGAACACTTATGGGCTAAAATTAAAAAGGGGAGAATGTAATTGTTTATCATTCACTGGAGAATTGGAATATTAAAGGCTCCAGTGGAAGATATTTTGCTGTTCAATGTCTATGCATTGAGAAGTGATTAAAAATGTCGACAGCACCGAATTATGTTGTTAGAAAAAAGTCGAGCACTGAGCTAGAGCTTGAGATATTCAATGAAGACCACACTCTGGGAAACTTGCTAGCAAAGAGGATATTGGATGAAAGGGGTGTGGTCATGTCCTACTACAGAATAGAGCATCCCCTTAAGAACAGCATTATTCTCTATGTGAAGACCGATGGAAGCATTTCCCCAATTGAAGCTATTAGGAGGGCTGTGAAGGGCACATATGCCCTCATCGATGAGCTGGGTGCTAAGATTGAGGAGAAGCTCAAGGAGGCTCAAGCCTGAGAGCAGAGTACTGGAGCTCTTGGTAAAGGGGGGAATTGCTATAGGGCTCGTTACAAAGGGGAACTTAATAGAGCATTTCCTTATCGAAAGGGTTGACTCCGATCTTCCAGAGAGGCTGAGTGAGAGGGGTTTCATAAAGGAGGTGAGAAAGGTCGTGATTAAGGGGGGGAACAGCGAGCTGCTTTCGAGATTGCTTGGTGCTGAGGCATTGGAAAATCTCCCTCATGAAGAGCTTATGCTGAACATTCTAGATGAATTGGAAAAATTGAGTGGGAGGTGATTTCAGGATGAAGTTCTGCCCAAAGTGCGGCTCACTTATGAAGCCGAAAAGGACTGGGGGGAAAACCTATCTTGAGTGCCCAAAATGCGGATATGTAGAGGAAATGACCACAAGCCAGGAAGGCTATAAGATAGCAAGCAAAATAAAGCACTCAAACAAGGAAAAGTCGATCATAGTTGAAGAGGGAAAAGTTCCGGAGACGCTTCCAAAGTTGAAAGATGCTGTTTATTGTCCAAAATGTGGGTACAATGAGGTCTATTACTGGACCATGCAGACTAGAGCAGCCGATGAGCCTCCAACGAGGTTCTATAAATGCGTGAGATGCGGGCATGTTTGGAGAGAGTATGAGTGAATACAGCATTAAATTGCGATCAAAGAGTATAAAAGAGAGTTGGGCGGATTCTCATATAGGGTTAACGGGAAGGTAGATCTTGGATGAGGCTTCAATTTTCCGATGCTTCACTTTGGAGAGAGGTGTTGGTTGGAGCAAGCAAACTAGTTAAAGAAATAACTGTGGTGCCTGAAGATTCGGGAGTAAGGTTAAGGTCACTCGATCCGAGCCACGTAGTTCTCGTGGACATCTTTTTTCCAAGGGAATCCATGGAAGAATATGAGTCTGGCAGCGAGGCATTTGGAATAGATTTGGAGGAGTTTGCTGAGATCATCAGAAGAGCTAGAAAAGATGATGCCCTCACGATGGAGCTGAAGGAGAATAGGCTGAGAACGGTTTTCAGTGGAAAGCTGAGGAGGGAGTTCATTGAGCCCACCATTGAAGCATCATTCAAAGATCTTCCTGAACCAAAGATAGATCTGAAGGCTGAAGTGAGGATTCTTCCTGAAGCACTGAAGAATGCTCTTGAGGATATAGAAATGATGGGAGATAGTGTGACCTTTGAGGCCAGTGAAGATTCTTTTAGAATATTGAGCGAGAGCGAAGTAGGAACTGCCTCGGTAGTTCTCACCAAGGATGGAGGAGAAATTATATCAATCCAGGCCGAGGAGGTTCAGAAAGCTACATATGGGATCGAATACTTCTCGGAGCTTCTCGGTCAGATAAAGAGAGCTGAAGTAGCCATATTGAGCTTCTCAAATGATATGCCCGCAAAGCTCGTCCTAGAGCTTCCTCAGAGAGCAAGGTTGGTAACGTTTGTCGCACCAAGAACTACCTAGAGAGAGAGCTCTAGAGTGGATAAGAAGAGAGCTCATAGAGTACTATACTGCAGCAGAGCTTGAGCTGCCTGAGAATCTTTCCTCAAGAGAGTTTGCTTTCCAACCTCTAACGTCTCAATTCTATGTGAGACACTTATCATTCAAATCTGCTGATGAGCTGAGAAAGTTCATCTTGAAGAATCCTCCCATGCATCTCTATTATTCATCGGCTGTTTATCTCTTTCCAGAGATCAAGGAAATGGAGAAGAAAGGTTATGTTGGAAGCGAACTTCTGTTCGACATTGATGTTGACGAGATCTCAGGGTGCAATCCCATGGAGCAGCTTCATGTATGTCTCAACTGTGGACATTTAATGTATGGAAGCAAGATAAAGAGATGCATGAAGTGCAACAGCTCAAAAGTTGTTGAGGTTTCCCCGGTTTCAGAAGACTGCATAAGAAAGGGAGCAAGAATGGCTGCTGAGCTGACGAGAGTCTTGAGGAGAGATCTTGGCTTTGATCGTGTTGACATATATTTTTCCGGTAACAGGGGATTTCATGTTAGGCCCAATTGTGATGAAGAATGCATGAAGCTCACCAGCGATGAGAGGAGAGAAATAGTAGATTACTTGAAAGGGACAGGTCTGGATCTCGAGGCTATTCTGGGACCTCTCAAGGATAATTTGCTGGTTCCCTCTCCAAGGGATCCTGGATGGAGGGGGAGAATAGGCAGAGCTATCTATGAGAGGCTTGGCCTAAGAGAGGATGATTCTATAACATGGGGAGAGGCGAAGAAGCGGCTTAAAATTGAGAGAGCTGAAGAAGCTATATTGCTGGCATCAATTGACATAGATGAGAAGGTAACGATAGATGTTCATAGGCTCATCAGGATCCCTGGTTCCATTAATGGCAAACTAGGACTGCCCGTTGTAAAGCTTGGAGAGGCTGAGCTGAAGGATTTCACTATACGATGCGAGCTCTCTCCATTTAAAGTTAAGGTTCCTATCAAAATGCGGGTAAGTATCATCGAAAAAACAATAATGGGTATAAAGGTAAGTGCTAATAAAGGTGAATTGCTGGAAGTTCCTGGCTGCCTAGCATTTCCATTTCTGGTGAAGGGAATAGCAGAGTTGGGTGAGTAGGGTGGATGAAGAGCTCTCAGCTGAGCTAACAAGGGCAGCAACAAGAGGCACTATTGATCTGCATTTATTAAGAAAGAAGCTGTTGCTTGAGATCTCTGAGCTTTGCTATCAGGACGGCAGGATCAGGCTGATTGAGCGGTTTGAAGATGTATGCAGGGAAGCTGCAAAGAGGGGAGAAAAGATTGTCAAGATCATATATGCCATTCAGAAAAGGAGCGGGGCTGGGGAATATACTCCTCTCAACGTAGCTGTTCAGCAATCGGAGGGCAAGACAGTTGCGTGGATGTACAGATATGAGAATGATGCCTTCGAGATCTTCACCTCTCCACCGGATAGAGCTGAACACCTTGCTTATCTTGGAGCTGCCGAATGGCTGAAGATATTCAAGTTCACTCATGACTGAGAACAGCAGCTACATTGTTCAAAGTCGAGAAATATCTATTTAAACCCTCTTGAGCAACAGAAGAGAGAGATTAACTGCCAACAAACTGGATATCAATAGCTAGTTGTGAGGGAAAGGAAGTTGAAGGTTCCAAAGCAAATAAGAACGTACTGTCCAAGGTGCAGGAAGCACACAGTGCACTCTGTAATGCTCTACAAAGGAGGGAAGAGAAGGAAGCTTGCAATTGGAGAGAGAAGGTATAGAAGGAAGCAGGAGGGCTATGGCTCAAAGAGAAGGCCAGAGCAAAAGAGATTTGCTAAAACAACGAAAAAGCAAGTTCTTAAGCTCAAGTGCTCTGAGTGTGGATATATAACACACAGAAGGGGAATCAGGCTAAAGAAGCTCGAAATAACGGAGGTGGCCTGAATGCCGAAGAAGAACAAAATACCTATACCGGAGCCTAGGACTAAATTCATATTGATAAGATGTCCGAGCTGCGGGAATGAGCAGGTTGTCTTCTCCCATGCCACGTTCCCTGTTAGGTGCCTCATTTGTGGAAGCCAGCTTGTCAGGCCTACAGGAGGAAGGGCCATGCTCCAGGCCCAGTTCATAAAAATTGTAGGTTAGGAGGATTATTTTTCAAATATATTATGCAGGAGGATGATGGAGAACGGTAAGGTCTAGGAAAGATTTTCCAGAAGCAAATGAGCTGGTGGTGGCAACAGTCAAGGAAATTTTCGATTATGGAGCCTATGTTGAGCTCGATGAATATAAGAACATGAGGGCCTACCTGCCTTGGAGCGAGGTTGCTTCGAAGTGGGTGAAAGATGTTAAGGATGTTATTAGGCCAGGTGAGAAGATAGTCGCCAAGGTAATACGGGTCAACAGACAGAAGGGGCAGGTCGATGTCAGTTTAAAGAGAGTTTACGATACCGAGAAGAAGAAGAAAATGCAGTGGTACAAGAGAAATCAAAGAGCGGAGAAGGTCCTTCAGCTAGCAGCACAGAGAATTGGAAAGAGTCTAGATGATGCGTACAAGGAAGCTGGATGGCCACTTGAGGATTACTATGGAGAGATTTATTCTGGTTTGGAAGCTGCTGTCATGAGCGGGCCTGAGGCATTGAGGATCCCTGGAGTAAAGGAGGAGTGGATCATCCCACTTCATGAGGAAGCAGTAAAGCACATACAAATAAAGCAAGTAAAGCTAGTTGGAACAGTTACCCTGAGATCGCTTGAGCCAGATGGCATTGAGAGGATAAAAGATGTTCTAATGAAGCTGAAGAGCTCGGTGGGAGATGATGTGAAGATAAATGTCTACACTGTAGGTGCTCCTAGGTACAGAGTTGAGCTGATCACGACTGATTATAAGGTTGGCGAGAGGGCCCTGGAAAAGTCAGTTCATGAAGCAGAGAAAGAAGCTCAGAGGAAAAGGGTTGAGATGATCTTCACAAGGGAAAAAGCATGAGGTGGCTGTTGAGAAAGTGCAGGAGCTGCGGAAGGTACACCCTTGAGCAGAGCAAATGCCCATATTGCGGAGGGGAGCTCCTAGTTCCTCATCCTCCCAGATTTTCTCCTGAGGATAAATATGTTAAGTATAGAGTCCTGGCGAAATCTACCACGGAACGCTCTTCAGCTTCAGCTTGAATGCTATATAGTTTGTTAAAACATGAAGCAGAGGGATAAGTATTAGCCCTAGAACAAAGCTCTCTAAGGACGGGTGAAGGCAGCCTCTGCAAAGAAGAATGGCAAGCGTTGAGCCTAGGTAGAAGTCCAGTTGATCAGCAATAGGTAGCATCCCTCCTCTTTCAATCCCCATTCTCCGCTTGAAAAAGGACTTAATTATATCGCCCAATATTGCACCAACTGATGAGACTATTCCTGTAGTTGCAACTTCGGATATACTCCCAGAATAAAGCCCTAGCAGTGCCGCAGTTATTCCTCCTGCTGCTATTCCACCAAACATCCCCTCGAAGCTCTTCCCATCCCCAAGGATCCTCCTTCCATCTCTCCATTTTTTCCCTCTGTCTATTGGGTGAGTCTTGACTATCTTTGAGATCACTACAGGTGATCCATTAGCAACCATTGGAGGAAGGTATATGAGAAAGAACTCTGCTAGTATTCGCATGAAATCCACTCAAATCCACCCCTTTGAATGCTATAAGTGCCGAAAAATTTTCCGTTTATTTCGGCACTTCCCTCCATCTTCCATCCAACCCTGGAAAATCTCACCATGGAGGTTGAATAATGCTTCAGGGCCTCCTCACCACTTGGAGCTTCTCCTGTTAAGCTTACTTGAGCCGTTGCAAGAACCATTGCTTTTTCAGAGATTATCCGCAGCAGAGAGCAAATGAATGAGAATGCCCTGAATGCTGATTCTATATTATACGAGGCAGAGACCCTGAATATGCTGTTTATACTATCAATAATGAGGAGTTCCTTCGAGCCCCACACCTTTATTATGTCATGCATTATTCCCCATTCGTCCCAGTCATCCGAGAACTCGACCTCCGGTGGAACCCCTATCTGCAGTGCTCTCTCATATGTTGGGCTTCCTTCAGTGTTAACATAGAGGCTTTTCCTTTTGAGGTTCTTCGCTAGGGTCAGAGAGAAGGAGGTTTTTCCGACCCCAGCCTCCCCGTAGAGAACTGCGAAGCCCTTTTCTTCCGGAAATATTTTCTGCTTTAGGGCCTCCCAGCAAGACGGCTGTTCGCTCATGGTTTTGATCTCTTCCTATCTGATTTAGCTGAAACTATTATAACCTTAATTTTGTCCTGTTATATATGAGAGACATGTTGCTTCGGAGAAAAGTAGTTCTGGCAGTAGTTGATCCCAGGAAGTTCTACCTGCTAGCTGAAGGCATGAGAAGTTTGGGAATCAATTTCTCCATACCAGAAGCCCTTCCATTTGTTTGCTCTGAAGAAGAGCTTGTTCTTCTTGATGAAGATAGAGAAGATATGGCAACAGGAGACTGCGAAAAGGTGCTAGTTAAGAGTACAGAAAAAAATTTCATAATGTCTCTGCTTCCTAGGGTTTCTGGAAAAAGGGCTTTTGATGAGTTGGCTGTTGGAGTTGATCTTGGTCTGAACTCAGCATATGTTGTCTATGGTGATGGGCTTCTGCTGCTGAAGGGAAAAGTTGCTATTGAGAAGCTGAGCAGGACCCTGAAAGAGATCTCCATGATTCCTCATGAAAGAATGATTGTATGGATTGGAAGCTGGACAGGCGGGGAGGAAATGTGGAATGTTGTGGGAGAGATACTAGAGCTGGGTGGAATATCAATAGAGATTGTAGATGAGTATGGTACTAGCAGAAATTCTCTTGAGAGGGAGAAAGACCCAGATCTTAGAGCAGCAAAATTGATTCTCAAGAGGGGTAGAGGGAAGTGAAGATAGCTGCAGAAAAAAATGGAGAATATTATTGGATAAAAGGTCCAGCCAGCATAAGCATCGAAGAGGGGAAAGTGGAAATAAATGGAGCTGTTTTCAATCAGGGAGAAAAGATCATAGTGCATTCGAATAGAAGCTACACATTTTTACTGCATGGAGGGTCTTCTGCTGAGGTTCTAGGCGGAGCGGAATTCGAAATTGATAGTGCAAGCAGAGAGGACATTATAGTTTATGAGAACTGGAAGAAAAAAGCGAGTGAGCTAATGGATTTGTGCAAGAAGGGAGAGTGCAGAGTTGTAGTTATTGGTGAAGTAGACAGTGGGAAAACATCATTTGCAACTATGATAGCCAATACGTTTTTACTCAATGGAAAGATTCCGATTCTCATAGATGCTGATCTTGGTCAGAACACTCTTGGTCTTCCTGGATTCATCGCCATGGGAAAATTTAATGAGAAGAGCATATGGCCCAGAGAGCTAGGATGGGATTTCATAGCATTTTTGGGAAGGCTGTCTCCAAGAGGAGTTGAGAGCGAGCTGATTCTCCAAATAAAGAGAATGTCTGAGAAGGTAATAGGGCATCCTCTGATAATAGATACGGATGGATGGATCTCTGGAAGCGAGGGAGAATCGTATAAATATAGGCTAATAAGCAATCTCTCCCCTACTATTGTTATAGCTGTTGGGGAGATAAGCAACACGCTCGAGTCTCTGATTTCTGGAGAAGCTGAGATAGTGAAGGTTGGTTCACCTCCTAGGAGAGCTCGGAGAGATAGGGAGGAAAGGAGGCTAGTGAAGGGAGAGAAGATCCTGAAGTTTCTCTCCAATGCCTCCAAAAGAATCATTGATCTGAGGAATACACCCCTCTTCTTTGAAACCAAAATGATCAATCGCAGTTTTGCTGCATTGGAAAGTAAAGCTGAAGATGGAGAGAGCGATACAGTATTGGAGGGGGTGAGGGGAAAAGCCGATCTGGAAGGGAGAATATGTGCTTTAATAGGAAAGGGTGGGTGGGTTAGAGGAATAGGTATTATCGAGGGACTCAGGAGATGGGAGCTGCTCGTGAGAACAAACTATTTCGAGGACATAAAGATAGTCCAGATAGGTTATATAAAGCTCGCGGGGAATACATTAATCGAGTTTCCACTTTGGGGTGGAGAAGTTGCCAGGAGAGCTGAGGTTGGAAGAGGCATTTACAAGGATCGGAGAAAGGTACGAGGAGAGGGAAAGGGCTTTCAATGAGGAATATGAAATAGCTCTTATAATCAAGAGAGAGCAGGGGAAGAGAGCTGTTCTCTTGAGAGGCAAGCGCAGCCTACCTCTCATAGTATCGAATTTATTCGAAACTAGAGAGAAGATGCTCAGGCTCCTCGGTCTTTCGACAATGGAGGATCTCTATGAGAAGACCACTATGAGAACTATGGAAGAGGAAAAAGCCTTCATCTTCGAGAGACTGGAAGATCACTATGAAAAGATAAATGTGGGATTCGATTCTCTGGGAGCTCTCAAGTACTATGAGAAGGATGGGGGATTCTACTACACTTCCTCAATAATAGTTGTGAAAACTGGAAAGAATCACAACGCGAGCATACATAGAATAATGGTTCTAGATTCAAGGAGGGCTGTTGCTAGGATAGTTCCCAGGCATCTCTTCAAAGTATATGAGGAGAACAGAAAGAGGGGGGAGAACACAGCAATAACTATCCTTTTAGGCTCACATCCGATTGTAGAGCTGACAGCTTCCATCTCCCCTCCATTTGATGAGTTTGAGTTCACTCTCATACCAAACTTCGTAGGAAGGAAGATCTCGGTTGTGAGAAGCCCGATTCATGGTAATCCAGTTCCTCTGGGAACATCCTTCATCATTGAGGCAGAAATAACCCAAGAGCAGATAGATGAGGGGCCGTTCGTTGACATAATGGGGACATATGATAGGGTAAGGAAGCAGCCTCTCATCGAGATAAAGGAGATATGGGCACTGAGAAATGGAGAGCTGTATAGCCATGCTATACTGCCAGGAGGAGGAGAGCATCAGCTCCTCATGGGAATAACAAAGGAAGCACAGATTTGGAAGTCTGTTAGCTCCGTTGTTCCCAAGGTCCACAAAGTTAGGCTCACTCCGGGAGGCGGTGGATGGCTTCATGCTGTCGTATCGATTGAGAAAAATCATGATGATGATGGAAAGAACGCAATACTTGCGGCCCTTGGAGCCCATCCAAGCCTGAAGCATGTAGTAGTGGTGGATAGTGATATTGATCCAGATGATCCATTTCAAGTTGAGTGGGCAATAGCAACTAGATTCCAAGCAGATAAGGATCTTGTATTGATAAGAAAGGCGAGGGGTTCAACGCTGGACCCAAGCGCCGAGGATGGCTCCACTTCAAAGATGGGATTAGATGCTACAAAGCCGGTTTCATCCCCAATTAGATTTGAGAGGGCAAAAATTCCTGGTGAGTAAGACTTGTATTTGAGCAGAGAGGAAGAGGATATATTGAATGGAAAGTTTGGAGAAGCTGCATCCTCTGCACTGAGGGTTATTATAAAGGTTGGAGAGTCTCTGGGGGCCGAGAGACTAATAGAGATATCACACGCTCATGCATCCGGATTATCCTACATGACAATCGGAGATGCTGGACTCACTTTCCTGAGAAGCTTTGCAGAGAGGGGGGCAAGAGTAAGGGTATTCTCTACAGTAAATCCAATAGGAATGGATGTTGAGCTCTGGGAGAGGCTCGGAATCTCAAAGGACTTTGCGAAAAAACAGATGGAAATAATTGATGCAATTCTCAAGATGGGATTTGAGCCGACGTTCACCTGTACTCCATATTTAATAAGAGCGCCCATAAAAGATGAGCACCTCGCGTGGGGAGAAAGCAGTGCTGTTGCTATGGCAAACACTTACTATGGAGCCCGAACGAATAGGGAGGGAGGTCCCCTTGCTCTGATGAGCGCTATAGCAGGGAGAACATACCTTGCAGGGCTTCACCTGGATGAGAACAGAGTTCCCACTCACGAAATAGTTGTTGATGATGAGCTGCCACTCGATGATCCAGCTTTTGCTGGAGCTCTTGGCTATGTTGTTGGGGAAAAGATCAGGAGCGGAGTTGCATTACTCAGAAGGGCAAAAATGGGTTTCAATTCAGTTAAGTCCTATACTGCTGCAGCAGCCGCAAGCGGAGACCTGGCACTCACATATATAGAAGGAATAACTCCTCAGTTCAACTGGGCTGTGAAGAAAGCTGACTCTCCTGAGAGGGTTCACATAGAAAGGAAGGAGGTTGAGGAGCTAATCGCACTGAAGGGAAAGGTGGATGTTGACGCGATCTTTGTTGGATGTCCCCATGCAGATGAGGATGAGGTTCTCGCATTGTATAGATTGATATCCAGGTGTCGAAAGTTGAAGGTTCCAATTTGGATTTCAACTTCGAGAATAACGTATGCTAAGCTGAAGGAAATTGGAATCGTGGATAAGTTGGAAGCTCTGGGTGCTGTGATAATAAGAGATACCTGTCCAGTTGTTTCTCCTTTTGTTGGAGAGAAATTCAGATCGGTTGCTATAACCAGCGGAAAGGGCTTCTTCTATCTTCCCAGAATGCATGGAGCAAGAACAATCATAATTCCATTTAACAGAATAGGTGAGGTAGCATGCGAAAAAAGGAAATAAAGTTGAAGGTGCTCGTGGAGGGGAAAGCTGAGGGAGAAGTGGTAGTTTACCAGAGTCCCCTCTCGTTCTTGGGTGAAGTTGATCCGAAGGAAGGGGCAATATTACTTAGGGGAGGAGATAGGCTCAAGATTGCTGATAAAATTTTCATATTTCCCGGTCTTAGAGGGAGCACTGTAGGCAGCTATGTCATTTACGCTCTAAAGCAATATGGAAAAGCACCTTCTGCAATGATTGTGAGGAAAGCAGATCCAATATTAATAGCAGGGGCTGTTCTGGCCGAGATCCCCCTAGCAGAGGGAATAAATGAGAAGGATATGGAAGAGGCTAAGGAGTTCAGGAGGGGTATATTCGATGGAGAGAGAAGTGTGCTCATGTTTATTGATTAGTCCTTTCTCCTCTCCTTTCTGAGCTCTCTGAGCTTCGCTACAACATCTAGCCAGCTTGCTATAGCTCGGGAGAGCTTCAGATCTTCATCATAGGATGACGTTCTTCCTATGTCTTCCGAGAGAATCTCCAGCTGCTTCAATATCTTTTCCTCCATCCTCGCAAAGAGAGGGGTCGAGATCTCAATGACTGCTTCCGTTTCATCAGAAACGATTGCTACTTTTCCATGAATTGGGCAAACTATATCTCCATTTTTCAAGCGAAAGAGCGGAGAACCACAGATTGGGCATGATTGGGAGAGCATGGCTGCACCTTGCCTCAACAGCTCTGCCCCCTTCTTTGCCGCATCCTCGTGCCCACCCATCTTTATCCTCCCCCTTAAGAAAGGAACCTTGAGCTCAGCATGCTTAAACTAGGGGTCGCTTCTGCAGATGCTCTTCATCGGTTTCCCCTCAATCCGCCCATCGAGCCTCATCCCCCATTTTTTCTGTGGTCCTATGCCATAATAATGTTTTTATCCAAAAACACAGATCGATCTGGAATTGAAAGAAAAATTGTTCGTGTGGAGCTGAAAAAATTGACCGAGAAAGGACTAAAGGATGTACTGGAAGAGGTATTTTCTGAGGCAATGAGATCGAAGATATTCAGAGACAGAGATAAGCTCACACCAGATTATGTTCCAGAGCATCTTCCGTTCAGGGAGGATCAAATAAGGAGGATCGCCTCAGCACTATCACAGGCACTGAGAGGTTCAAGGCCAAACAATCTGTTCGTCTATGGGCTTACAGGAACTGGGAAAACTGCTGCCGTTAAGCTGGTTATAAGAGGACTTTCGGAGAGGGCAGCTGAGCTGAGGATCCCGGTCTTCACAGCATATGTCAATTGCAGGCAGAGAGATACAGGATATAGAGTTCTCGCAGACATTCTCGAGTCACTTGGGGGAAAGGTTCCCTTCACCGGACTGAGCATAGCAGAGCTGCAAAGGAGGCTATCTAAGCGAGTAGAGTCCCTAAAGGGAAGGGTGATAGTAGTTCTGGATGAAATAGATTTCCTAGTGAAGAAGCAGGGAGATGATATTCTTTACAAGCTGATAAGAATGAATGAGGAGCTAAATGGGAGCTCAGTGAGCATTATAGGAATAACAAATGATTTGAATCTAGTTGAAATGCTTGATCCGAGGGTAAAGAGCAGCTTGGGAGAGGAGGAAATAGTATTTCCTCCATATGATGCTCTTCAGCTCCGAAGCATACTTGAAGAGAGGGCGAAGATCGCTTTCTATGAAAATGTCCTTGAAGATGATGTTATACCTCTATGTGCTGCATATGCTGCTAGAGAGCATGGTGATGCCAGAAAGGCGCTGGATTTGCTCAGGATGGCTGGAGAGATGGCTGAGAGGAGAGGGAAAAATAAGGTTTCGAGAGAGGATGTTGAGGCAGCAAGGGGAGAGCTGGAGAAGGACAAGGTTTATGAGGTTGTCTCCTCGCTGCCTCTTCATGCTAAGCTGATTTTAGCCTCAATACTTGATCTCACAGCAAGCAATGATAGTGCTACGACGGGAGAAATATTCATTGAATATTCGAAGAAAACATCATCGCTTGGACTAGAAACAGTAACACAGAGAAGAGTGACAGATATAATAAGTGAGCTGGACATGATGGGGCTGGTTTCCGCTAGAGTTGTCAGTAGGGGGAGATATGGCAAGACGAAGATTGTTAAAATACAGGCTAACAGAGAGAGCATTGAGGCCGCCCTGAGGGAGGACGAGATTGTTGAGCAGCTCATCAGGAGAAAGTGATGTCTTTGTTGGAATAGATGATGGTATGTTCTTGAAGGGAAAAAGCAAGTGGACTGTGCTCGTGGGAGTAAAATTCAATGGCCTTTCTTGGGAAAGGACTGCACTGGAAAAGATCTATGTAGACCAGCTCAACGGAACTGATTCTGCCCTGAGACTTCTGGAGAGGCTGGTTGAAAAGGGAGAGAGATGCACTGTTTTTCTCGACGGAGTGACCTTCGCTGGTTTCAATGTGATCGATCCAAATGCTTTATATGAAAGGACAAAATTCTCCATAGTCTCGATTTTCAGAAGAAGGCCAAACAGAGAAAAAATTGAGAGGGCTCTCAAACTGCACTTCTCTGATTGGATGCTCAGGTGGGAGATAATCTCGAGAGTATCAGATGAGATTGATGAGGTAAGCATAAGAGGGAGGAAGCTTTTTTTCTATTCTCCAAATAACGTAGCTTTAGCATCTTCCATGATAAGGAGAATGGCGCTTGTATCGAAGATTCCTGAGCCTCTGAGAATAGCTGACATGCTAGCAAAGGAATTAGGAAGGTTTTTCCTCTCCTTTACATATACATGAAAAGCCTTCCTTTCCGAATACCATCATTACAGAGAAAATGAAGATCTTTTAAGACATCAAATAATGATGAGTCCTTCTCTTTTGGCCAAGCTTAGTACTTCCTCTATTTCATCCTTTCGGACCCTTCTATTGAGATCTTTCCACCTGCTTTCCTCTAGCAATACTCTATAGGTTGGATAGTACTGATCCATTATGTTTATAACAAGCCAATCCTTTGGCATGTTCTCAGATAACCACTTCACTATGGGCTTGCTGCAGCATTCCACATGTCCAGGAAGAACTAGATGCCTCAAAATTATGCTTCCCTCCCAGCGAACGCTAATCAGGTTCCTGGTAACCACTTCCCTGTATCTCGGGGCTGCTGATAGCACAGAAGCGTGGGAAGGTTCCCAGTACTTGAAGTCCGGAAGCCACAGATCGATTACATCGAGAAGCAGCCTCGTTAGCTTCTCGCTCATGTAGAAATTGCTATTCCATATCTGCGGAACGTCCTCATTGAAGTACTTGAAGCTCTCCACAATTACATGGGCATGAGGTGTTGGTTCTCCCCCAACATGATTAATGTTTATGGCTCCCATTCTCACAAGCTTACTCTGTATTAGAGCAAGGTCTCTGGCATCCACATAGGCCCCCCTTAGAGGAATCTGCTGGGATATCTCGAAATTCTGGCAATAAACGCATCTGAAGTTGCAACCAGTATAGAATATTGTCCCGCTTGGAATCAGAGGATGCTCCTCTCCATAGTGAGGAAAATATGTTGAAACCTGACCTCTGTAGTCTACCCTGCAGTACTTTCCCTTTGCAAGCATTCTATTTGTTCCGCACTTTCTCTCGCATAGTTCACAGCTAAGAATCATTCTATTGAGTATTTCCGTCTTTAGATCTATATAGGAAACAGGTGCTTGAGGAAGAGCTTTTTCGTTGTATTTTACGATTTCATTGAGCCGTTTTCTGAATTCGAACTCCATTTCCCTGTGCAGTGACCAAAGCTCATCATCAGTGAGCATGTTGAGCTCTGCATCGACTGGGATGCTCTTAGCTATTTTATATCTAGGGGGGTACCTTCCCCTGAGCACTCCAAAGTACCAGCTGAGAGCTGTTTCCAGTTTACTCTCAGCACTCATTGTGGCTCAGCTGTTTTAAGCTCAGAACAATACTTCTTTTTATATGATTCGTTTAGCTTCCAGGTCAACCATCTATCCTTGCATACGTCATTGAGTACAGAGAGAATGAAATCACTCAGCATTTCATCCTCGCTCTTCTCTGACCAATTGTAGAATATCCTTCTTGTAGTTCCCTGCACTACATATTCAAAGAATGGGCTGAGCCTCTTTCTCCTAGCTGGGAAGTACACATATATTGGTTTTCCCAGCCTGGCAGCCTCCATTACTTCGTAGAATACACCATAGGATGCATTTTCCGAATAGTGATACACAATTATTGCATTGGCATTTCTAACGAGCGATATGTCCCTTTCCACAACTTGTGACCTTATGAGGTCAATGGATTCCTGAAGCTCATCGAGCTTAAGCTTTATGCCATTTATTTCCACTGCACTCTCATTTCCGCTAAATGCTGTTTCATATTCTGTGATGAGATCCCAATCCTTTATGGTGAGGGGATTTAGAACTATGAAATACTTGGAGATAGCAGATATGAATTTCGAGATTTCCTGCTCAACCTTCTCCAGTGGAATTCCAGTTATTGGGAAGCTCAGATATATCTTTGGTTTCTCCCGCACAATCAGATCTAGGAAGGTTGAAACTGGATGATTCACGCTGAATACGAGCCAATCTATTTTTTTACCATCGCGCCTGCTCTGTATTTCTCTTATGTAGTCCAGAACCAAGTTGATGCTCTCCTTTCTCCAGGTAGCCAAAATGCTCAGCCTGGGCTCAATTCTTCCTCTCCAAGCTTGATCAGATAATAGCCTCTTCTTTACATTTAATAGGTCATCAACTAATATGTAGATCTCTTCAGGATTTATTCTCTCTATATGTTTGATGCTGAGCCCTCTTATAATTCCCTCGGGGTGTGTGTGGCTGGGAGCTATTCTAAATATTGCAGGAGAGCTAATTACGCTGATAACATTTCTCTTAGATGATGCTTCTCTCCTGTTGATCCTCGCTATTATCTCCTCTATGGCTTCATCCCTAATTGTATTGAGCTGCTCTGGAGAAAGGTCCAGGACGTTTTCCCTCGTTATGTTTAGAGAGTACCTCTCTCCAACGAGTTTCATGTAGTCGAAAACCCTGTATATGTCAATGGATGCATCGATATTGCTTTTTGAAGCTAGATCAACTAGTTCATCTAGAAACTCGTCCCTTCTGTTCAGAGGAGGGCTTGTAACAAGAATTCTCCTATGCCCTCCCCTATCTTGGGAGTAAGTGGGTGAGAGGTTGGAAGAAAAAAGCTGCGTTGAGTCACTTAAAACCAGGTTTCCTCACCCTCACCACATCTTTGTTCACGAGATCAGGTGGTACTCTGCCATTGAGGAATTCTATTAAGTTCATTGCTACTTTTTCTGCCATTGCATTTCTAGCTTCATGCGTCGCGCTTCCTATATGAGGGGCAAGCACAACATTTTTCAGCCCTGTGAGCTCATGTGATGCTGGAAGAGGTTCTTCCTCAAAGACATCGAGAGCAGCGCCAGCTATCCATCCTTCTTTGAGTGCCTTCACAAGGGCCCTAGTGTCAACTATGGCGCCTCTTGCAGCATTGATCAGATATGCTGTTGGCTTCATGAGCCTCAATCTCTGCTCGTTTATTAGATGCCTTGTTTGCTCATTCAGATTTGCGTGAATTGTAACTACATCGCTGATTGACAGCAAATCGTCGAGCTCTGCATATTTCGCATTGAGGGCTTTCTCCTCCTCAGGAGATAGCCTAAATTGATCGTAGTAAACAATATTCATTCCAAATCCTATTGCCCTCCTGGCGACCTCTCTTCCTATCCTTCCCATTCCTATTATGCCAAGAGTCTTTCCCTTCAGCTCCATGCCAAGAAGCATAAGAGGGTGCCAACCAGTTCTCGATCTTTCCCAGTCTCCATTTCTAACGAATGCATCGGCTTCCACTATTCTTCTGGTTATTGCAAGCAGCAGAGCCATAGTGAGATCGGCTGTTGCATCTGTTAGGACGCCAGGGGTGTTGGTAATGTATATGCCCTTCTCTGTAGCGTATTTTATATCTATGTTATCAAAACCAACTGCATATTGTGAAATTATTCTTAGATTCCTCGCTTTATCTATGAGCTCCTTATCTATTCTGTCTGTGAGTAGTGTGACTAGGGCATCAACTTCAGATGCCTTTTCCAATAGGATCTCTCTAGGGGGAGCCCAGTACTCCTTCCAAACCTCAATTTCAAATTTATCCCTCAGCTTTTCAATCCCCACAGCTGGAATTTCCCTTGTTATAAAAAGTTTTGGTTTCATTTTACAGCACCGACCATATTTTATTCATTAACAAAAATATAAAATCAATCATTGGCCTTTAGTATTGAGCTCGTTTTTGCTCAACCGAATAGAAATGCTTAATATCTTCCTCTATATTTTTTCCCTTTATGCAGTATGAAAATCGAGGAGGAAAAATGTCCGAAGTTCACATACCAAAGAGCCATCCGCGATATAGAAGTCTTGTCGAAAGGGAGCTCATTGTTGAGGGTCTAAAACAGGGAATAGTTGTACCGCAGGGATTGATTGCTCATGGTAGGGGGGAAGCCTTCGACTATATAATAGGAGAGAGAACGATTCCAGCTGCTATGCATGCAATAGACGTATCGGTAGCGAGAATTCTCCTGGCAAATCATCCAGTTATTTCAGTAAATGGGAACACGGCCGCGCTTGTGCCAAGAGAGATTGTTGAGCTTTCCAGGGAGACTGGAGCAGAAGTTGAAGTGAACCTGTTCTATAGGACAGAGGAGAGGGTGAGAAAAATAGCGGATCACCTGAAAAAGCATGGAGCTAACAGAATCCTTGGCGAAAAGTACGTCGAAGGTATACCGGGGCTAGAAAGCGAGAGGAGAAAGGTTGATCCGGAGGGGATTTTGAAAGCTGATGTCGTTCTCGTCATGCTTGAGGATGGTGATAGGACTGAGTATTTGAAAGCTATGGGAAAATTCGTCATAGCCATAGACCTGAACCCATTCTCGAGGACTGCTAGGAAGGCAGACATAACCATTATGGATAACGTGACGAGAGCACTTCCAGTTATGATAGAAAGGGCGAGAGAGATGAAGAGCTGGAGTAGAGAAAGGCTGGAGAGCCTAGTTAATAGCTACAGTAATTCTGTCAAGCTTTCCGAATATGTTGAGCATATATTGAATAGGCTGAGAGAGGAGGTTGAGAGGCTGAGAGCGATGGAAAAATAGATTAGCAAAAGTCATTCCATCAATTCTCTTATGCTGAGTCCATTTTCAGAAATAGTATGGCTTCTGGCATTCCCAAACAATGAGATAAGTGACTCAAGTGCCTCATTCACTTCGCCTTTTTCGACGACAACTACAATGAGTCCCTTCTTCACGAAGTATCCCAAGGCATCAATCCTTCTGAAAGCTCTCTTGAGCTCTTCATCCATTTCCCTTGTCATCATTCCCACGCTCAAGCTGAATTCTCTCCCGGCTTCAACCAAGTTGCTGAGTGATGGGTTCTCAGCGAATTTCTTGAATATCCTTTCTCCTTCTTTCTTTATCTGTTCTCCGTAAGCCTGGAGCATTTTCTCTGTGCTCATTTTTCTGATGATGGATGTTATCACCCTGTATTTTCCAATGCTTTCGATTAGACTGTCAACAGCTGAATATCCCGGAGCTCCAGGGCTTTGCCTAATAACTATTCCTTTTCCCATGCATATTGCGCTTACATCTCCGAGTCCTGTGCCTGATCTCACTTCCGCTATGTGTGCTGCACGACAAATCTCTCCGAGCATAGTCCTACCTCTGGCATGCATGAGCAGATAGAAGGAATAAGATATCGAGAAGGCTGCACTGACAGCATAGCCTACCGAGTGAGGGAGGGGATCCCTATATTGAAAGGGAATGCTCTCCTTAATTTTGAGTACTCTTCTTATGATGTTTGCTTGCCTGGGAGCTCTTGTGCGGAGAGGACCTCTTCCTGGATAGCATGCTACGGCATTTGGCTTGATAAGAAAGCCCGCTCCAATAGAGCCAGTCCTGAGAGGATCTTCTTCGTAGAAGGGGAGCCAGAAGGCTGAGATGTGGTGAGGAACCTCAATGCAAAGTCTTCGAGGAGCTTCCAAGTCTGAGATCCCTCACCACATCGAGTATTCTTCTAGCTATAAAGCGCTTGAGAGCTTTCTCAACTTTGATGACTTCCCCCCTCCTTGTTATTATTGTGATCTCATTGTAATCGCTGGAAAATCCTATGTCCTTCCTTGCCACGTTATTTGCTACAACGACATCTGCATTGTACTTGTTGAGCTTAGCTCTGGCTGCTTCCATGAGTTGTTCCTCACTATCAACTGTTTCTGCTGCGAATACAACGAGAATGGAGTTCTTCTTTCTCCTGCCAACCTCTTCAACGATTTTTGGCGTTGGTTCCAGGGCTAAGTTCAGAATGCTGCTGCTCGAGATCTTTTTCTCCTCAGAATAAGTTGGTTTGAAGTCGGCGGGAGCTGCTGCCATTATTATTACATCTGGAGAAAAGGCTCCCATTTCACTGAGCACAGCATTCAGGAGCTCATTTGTTGTCTCCACAGATGTTTTGTTTCTTATCACTCTGAGCTCGCTTGACAATATGGGACCATGTATGAGTGAAACCTCTGCTCCCCTGTACATTGCTTCAATTGCCAGGGAAAGCCCCATTTTCCCCGAGCTTGGATTGCTTATGAATCTAACAGGATCCAGATATTCTCTCGTGGGTCCTGAAGTAATCAGCATCTTCATTCCTCTCAGATCATTTCCCCGAGAGAGAATAGCCTCAACGTGCCATGAGAGCTCCCACTCCTCTGGAAATTTTGCTTTATCTCCCTCAATGATTGGTTCATGAAATAGTACACCTAGCTTCCTTAGCTTCTCAACATTTTCTGCATACTGAGGCGCTTTCATGAGCTGAATGTGCATTGTTGGTACAAGAATAACTGGCTTCCCTGCCCCAATGAAAGATAGCGCTGTGAGAGTTACTGGGGAATCGGCAATTCCATTTGCAAGCTTGGAGACTGTGTTTTCAGTCGCAGGTGCTATGAGCATAGCATCGCACTCTTCGGAAAGAGCTATATGTCCTACTTCCCCTCCAAATCGTCCATGGAAAACTCTATTGCCAGTGGCCCATTCAAAAAGCTCGGGTGAGACAAGCCTGGCTGCTTCCTCACTCATCACCACATGAACTTCCAGACCATTTCTCATAAGGGACCTCGCCACATCAATCGATCTGTAGAGGGAGACGCTGGAAGTAACTCCTAGAACTATGCACTTTCCCATCAGCTCCTTTGATTGCTCACCGATTATCTTCTTGGATGGATGCCTAATTCTTTTAATATTCGTGAAGTCCTCCAAGATTAACCCTTTCCGAGGATTTTTCCTCATAAAAAATTGGCAAAGAAAAGAAAATTAATGTTACCTAATAAACCTCTTTTTCCCTCAGAAGTATCTCGCAGCATTTCCTAACAAATCCATAGAATATATGAAAATCGATATAATCGTACTTTGTATTAACGAGTGCATAAATTCCGCTCCTACTTTTCACTTCTCTCAGCAAGAACTTCCCGAACTTCTCCTTTTCCTCAATGCCTGGTATTTCCAGTGCTCTCCCCTTTACATAGAATATTAGCGCTGCACTTCCTCCCCAAGCTATTATCTCATCCCTTATAAGCAGAGCGTCGCTGACCGTCAAATCCTTGATGTTAGATGCTTGAAGTCCTATGAGAAGGGGGTTCATCCAATCATTTAGCTCTAGCTCATGAAAGATCCTCCTGCTAAGCATGCAGTCAAATATGCTGCTTAGCTGACCTCTAAGCCTCTTAGTTCTGCCACTAATATCGAGAAGGCCTAAGTCGCTCAATTTCTTCAGAGCGCTCCTTATTATTTGTTCAGAAGTTGCCAGATTTCTTGCTAGCTGTACCCTTCCTCTCTCAGGGTCCTGCGAGAGAATATAGAGAATTGAGAACAGAAGAGAAGGGCTAGAGGAGTTGCTGCTTCCTGCCATCGCTTCAAGCTCGCTGATTATTCTGCAAATTTCCGCTATCTGAGCTGAGCCACATGTCCTCATTAACATAACCTCCGCTTCTAATTATTTCGATAGCAATTTCCCTCGATGTAATTTCGCTATTTCTTAATATAGCTTCTCTAATAGCTTCAATATTAGGTTTTGTTTTTATCCCGTATTCTTCCCAGAGCCATTCCACTAGTTCATTTAGTTTGTCTCTCTTTAGTTTCAGCAGCTCCTCCACCAAGTATTGCTTTATCTTGTTTTCCTTCCTTTTAAAATCGCGAACATTTTTAATTATATTCACCCCAGAGCTATAATTTTTCGATTGAAGATGCCTGTGTTGCAGTGTGCTTTGGATTTCAAGCGAACAATTTTTCAGGAATCATGGAGTGAGCCTCTCTGGGTCTCTCGGCAGCAGTCTTGCCTCCCTGATGTTCTTTATTCCAAGCATTTGGGCAACCAGCCTTTCAAGTCCAAGTCCTGAGCCTCCATGCGGAGGAGCGCCATAGCGGAAAACTCTTATGAAGAACTCGAAGTTCTCAACCTTCAGTCCCTTCTCTCTTATCTGGCTCTCCAGCACATCTGCTCTGTGCTCCCTCTGACTGCCACTCACAATTTCCATCCCTCTATAGATGAGATCGAAGCTTTTAGTGTAGGTTGGCTCATCCTCTTTCTTCATTGTATAGAATGGCCTCTTCACCCATGGATATTCCGTAATATAGAATAGCTGGGAGCCAAATTCCTTCTCCATTATATCTCCCAAACCCTTTTCTCCCTCACTATCGATGTCGTTAGGATCTGGCTGCTTTATACCATGCTCTCTGAGCAATTTATGAGCCTCTCTGAATGTTATCCTTGGGACGTCTCTGGGAACTTCAAGGGAGATATTGAAGTACTGCCCAATTTCTTTCTTGAATCTCTGAAGCACGACTTCTATTGAATGTATGACAGCTCTTTCAACAACTTTCATTACATCCTCGTGATCATCTATGAATCCCATCTCTATATCTACAGACTCGTATTCGGTTAGATGCCTGTTGGTATGATGCTTCTCTGCTCTATAGACTGGCCCTACCTCGAAAACCCTTTCGAAACCAGCAACAACCATCATTTGTTTATATAGCTGCGGGCTCTGGGCAAGGTAAGCACTTCTGTCAAAATATATTACAGGGAAAACCTCAGCCCCACCCTCCGTTGCCTCAGCTACAATCTTAGGCGTAAAGACTTCCAGGAATCCGTTGCTTCTGTAGAACTCCCTCAAAGCATTAACTGCTACATCCGTCACTTCAAATATGAGCTTGTTCCTTGGAGCTCTGAGGTCCAGAAATCTCCAGTCGAGTCTTGTTGCCAGGTTTGTTTTTTCCCAGTCATCTGGATCGATAGGAACTGGTCGGGCAGCCTGTGAGATTATGTGAATTTCCTCAGCATTTATTTCCTTGCCACCCAGAGAAGCTTTACTGTCCCTCAATACTCCTTTCACAGCAATGACATCCTCTGAACCGAGTTCCCTCGCTAAGCTATAGGCTTGAGGATTAGTATCTTTCTTCGCCACGCACTGAATTGCCCCCGTTCTATCACGAATTATGATAAAGGCTACTCCTCCCACCAATCTAACTGTATGCACCCATCCAGCAACAAGCAGCTTTTCTCCCTCCGTTTTGCGGAGGGCTTCAGAGATGCTTATCCTCTCCTTGAGAGATACTGACATTTAACATCACTTTCCAGAACATTGTTGGCTCTGATGTCTTAGTTCCTTGATACTGAGATAAAAAGGTTTTCTGGCTGAAGGTTCTTTAGTCCACTCAATATTCAAATGAATTTGAAAAAACTGAATTTGCATAAACTGTCCTCTTAAACAATTTTTCCTCTTCCTTTGAAGAAACGGCTGAGCTGTGATCCTACAGAATGTATTTCCCAGTCATGTGAAAGTCGTGTTGCTTCTTACTATATGAAACGAGAATGAGCAACGCTTTTGATTTCCCATAACTTATTAAGCAATTAAATAATAATAGTAAAATTGAGAGGATGTGAAGATCTTTGCTCACAATAATAGAGAAGGAGAATCTGAAAGATCTTTCTGGAAAAACCGTCATAGTAGGCTTTCCAGGAATGGCATTCATAGGGAAAGTTACAGCAGATGTTCTTGTTAACAAGCTTTCTCTGAAAGAGGTGGCTGAGATCTACTCTTACGATGCTCCTGCATCAGTGGGTGTAAGCGAGGGGCTTATACAGCTTCCCTCAATAAAGATATACAGCAATCATGACCTAGATCTGGCAGTTCTTACAGCCTCATATCAGCCTCAGGCTGAGGAAGGGCAGAACAGGCTAGCCCATGAGCTGAGCAGAAAGCTATCGGAGATCGGAGTTAGAAGAATTATCTCTGCCGCTGCCTATGTGACTCCAGAGGTTCCGGAGAAGAGAAGGGTGTTTGTGGCTGCCACCGAGAAGCGCTTGGTGGAGGAGTTCAGCGCTCTTGGCTGCATTCCCATGGATGGCGGGATTTCTGGTTTGAACGGACTGCTTCCAGGGCTCGCTGAGATATATGGCATGGAGGGAGCAGCTTTGTTGGGAGAAACTGGGGAATTCTTCGTTGCTGGAGGAATGGTTGATTACCTCTCGGTGGCTGAGATTGTTAAGGTCATTTCATCATATCTTCAGCTCAATATAGCAGTAGATGAGCTCATAGAGAGAGCAAGAGAAATAGAGGAGGGAGTGAAAAGGGCAATAGCAAGAAGCATGACTATGGAGGAAAAGAAGGAGAAAGAGCCATCGACACATATGTAAAATAAGGAGAATGCTGTGATGATTGGGGTTCGTTGGGGTAAAAATGAACTTTCGAAGACCCATCGATATATCTTCGCTCCTGGATCAAACATCTTTTAAAATAGTGGATGGTAAGAAGCTAGCAGTTAAGAACTATACAAAGCCCAGCGGGATAATAAAGTGGCTTTTGCTGAACTTTCCTCCAATCCCATTTTACTATCCGCTTACTCTGGATCCTGCAGAGAGAATGAGAAGGGAAATAGATTTTTTCTCGCATGAGGCGGAAGGATTTCTCATTCCAAAAATTTACAATATTGACTGGAAAAAAATTGTGCTTGAAAGGGAATATATTGAGGGGAGGCATCCATCATTTGAAGATGAGAAGGACCTGAAATCCGTGGGAATGGCTTTATCATTCATTCATAGGGCCGAAAGATGTCTTGGAGATACGAAGCCTCAGAACTTTCTCATAGCTGAAAATGGTGTATATGTCATAGATGCTGAACAAAGCCTGCTGTCCTGCCAGAAGAGGAGATTTATAGGCTGGGATGTAGCGCTATCAATCCTATTCATTTTCTGGAACAATCCCCTCATAAGCCCAAATGAGTTCTCCTCAAAGGTGAGATCTTTTCTGAACGGCTACAAGGAGGCTGGCAGCAAAATAAGCTGGGAAATCGTTAGAGAAGCGCATCCACTCATACTTTTGACACCTCCCCAACTTCTTCTAATTGTAAGGGAGTCTTTGAGCTTAGAGAATAATGTCTAGAACTAAAAATTGGTAAATAAAGCGACGAGGCTAGTGTTTGGAAATCATTCTGTAGAGCATTATTGCTGAACCTGAGTTTACTGCGAGGGAATAGATAACTGCCGCAAAGGGATGCAGCGAATAGAGAACGGCGAAGAAGATTGAGCCTATTCCGAAAGCTATGGCTTGGGCAACTGCATATGCTCCAAAGCCTCCAGCATAGTCCTGTACGGATAGCTCGGATATTGTTGCCCTGAATGCAGATTCGAAATAGCCTGTCACAATTCCCCAGAGCGTTGCTCCCAAGGCATATTGATATATGCTACCTCCATTGTTAATGAGAAGATAGGTAGCCAAGGCGCTTGCCGGCGGAACAGCTATGTATATGAGAAGCTTCGCTCTTTCATAAACAAAGCCAATTGATATTGCTGCCAGAGCATCAGTAATCATTGCGATCATGTACATGAGAGCAACAACGTTGCTTCCAACTCCTGTATTAACCATGTGATAGGAAACAATCCCCCATGGGACATATGCAGCAGTTATCAAGCCGAAGAGAATGATGAAATCTCTCAGCTCTCCTCTGATTTCCCTTATTTTTATTTTCATGCTTATTTCGAGCGATGACAGCCTTGGATAGAGTATGAATGCGGTGAGAACCAGAAAAATGCTAATTGATGCTGGAATTGCCAAGAACTTGAAACCTGCCGAATAGCCCCCGTGTCCGCTCAAGAAATATGCTATTATTAAAGGACCAGTAACTGCACCTATTTGATCCAAGAACTCATGTATTCCGAAAGCCCTTCCCTTCCCTATTTCCTCTGTGACCTCGGAGAGAATCACGTCTCTTGAGGGGGTCCTCAAACCCTTTCCAACTCTTTCAAACATGAGCAAAGCGAAGGCTATCTGCCAGCTTCCAGCTATTACAAGTGCCGGGATAACTGCCAGATTCAGAATGTAGCCAAGTATTACAGTAAGCCAAAGGAATATGCTACCTCTATAATTGGAAATAATGAGCCCAGTAATTCCTCTGGCAACATATGAAATGAGCTCACCCAGTCCCAGAAGACCTGCAAAGAGAGCAGGGGCTTCTAGGTACTCCAGAAAAGCTCCTCCCACAGATCTGGCTCCTTCATAGGTCATATCTGCAAAGAGGCTGACAAAGCTAAGAATCAAAAAAATTAGAATCTTTCTGCTTATATTCAAAACTAAGATCACCTTTCGTTTTGCTAAAAAAATTCTCCTTAATTAATATGAGCTTTTATTAGTGGAAAAAAGTTTTCAGGTCTCCTGAGATGCAGTGAAGCTAGAATAGGTTGCTTTATAGAGAGGATGTATCCTGAGCTCCTTGATGTTGGGTACATATTTATCGCTGACCCCATATTTGTGCCCCCGCCACTTCTTCGACCATTCATCTAAGGACATGCCGTTTTTCTTCAGGATAGAATCTCTGTATATATCGCTAAGGACGTTGTATGCGCAGAAAGGTATCACTCGTCCATCGGGAGAGGTGTAATGTATGTTGCATCTCATAACTCTCTGTACATCGTAGTTGTATTGATCCATGAAGTGCATGAGTCCCAGGAATAGTAAGCTGTAGTGGAGCTCTCCGAGAGCATCATAGCTCCTCTCTCTTATTACTCTCATCAGCAGCTTGCTGATGCTCGCACCATTTGGTAAGTTATCCCTTATTATATAATCTCCAAGGTGTCTCAGGGAGGAAATGAGGCTCAAATATGTCATAACCTTACCTGCTCTCTCCAGCTTTTCTCTTCTCTCATCAAGAAAGTTGAGGAATCCATCAACATCGATGAAGTCCGTAATCGAGTAGAATCTCCTGAATTTTCCTCTCTCGTCTCTATCCACAATTACATATGTAGCTGCTCCACAAGCAATGTGGTTTGCCATGAGAAACTGCTCTCTCTTAGTAACAGCCTCTATGAATTCGGCAAATTTTGCTGCAACAGGAATGGGATACCAGGAGCTTGCCTTTATCTGACCGTCAGTCTGCCTTTCAATTCTCTCTATAACGTCTGGAATAGTTATTCTGAACTTGTCCAATTCGTGCTTCTTCATTCTTCCTGTAAGGCTGACTGGTTGAAAGTTCACCGCTCTGACTATATCCATGTTCTCAGCAGCAAATCTCACTATGTTCCCTAGGTCATTGTCGTTTATGCTCTTTATTACTGTTGGAACAAGAACAACGCTCGTCATTCCGGCTTTTCGAAAAGCATCGAATATGAATGGTATATCCCAGTGATTTTTGGGATTTGTTTTTGGATTCGTTCCGTCGAAGCTCATGTAAACAGTGTTCACTCCCGCTTCCCTTAGCTCCCTGGCCCATTTTACAGCAAGCTCAGGATTCTTTCTGTAAACTTCTGCCAGAGGAATTCCTTCGGTGTTGAGCTGAATGTGCCTCACTCCTTCCTCCTTCATCATCCTGACTATATCCACTAGATCATCTCTCATGAGAGGTTCTCCACCAGTCAGCTGAATGACCAATGTTTTATGTTGCTTCTTCAGCTGCCTGACCTGCTCTCTAAGCTGCTCTATCGTGGGCTCATATACATACCCAACCCTCTCTGCAAAGAAGAAGCAATACCAGCACGAGAGATCACATCTATTTGTGACTACAATGTTAGCTAGGGCTGTGTGATTCTTATGCATTCCACAAAGTCCACATGAGAAGGGACAGGGAGCACTTACGGGCACATAAGAATACGTGCCTCTTCCCTCATCCTCATACTTCTGGAACCTGTAGTACATCTGGGCATTCCCATAGTAAAGATCCTCAAATGCTCCATGTTCCGGGCACTCCTTCCTTATAAATAGCTTTCCCTCTCTCTCAACTATGATTGCTGGTAAAAGCCTCTCGCAGATGGGACAGATGCTCTGTGTATGCTTGACAAGCTTCTCTCCGTCCTTCAATTTTGGCATTGGGCCTCCAATGTTTATAACCTTGCCCTCTATCTCAATCGATTTCCCCGCAAATCTGCTCACAGGCCTAAAAGCTTCCATTAGGTTGCTATCGCTTCTCGTGGATTCCGTAGCACCAGCCATATCTATCCCCAACAGTTCGAGATTTTAAGCAGACTCATGTAAAAGCTAGTCACATCTCCTTTAAAAATAAATTTACCTATATTTCCGTAAAAAAAGGGAAAACAGTTTTTCGAGTGACCGCTTGCTTCGATCGCAAATATTTAAAATGTTCTCAACGGATATAACCACAGCAGAAAGTAACTTTTCTGAATAGATAATGAGCAGCAGGAGATGTAATGTGAGAAGGGAACCTTTCAATCTAATAGTAACACACTATCCAGGATATGATAATTATGTTGTTGCCAGGGAGAAGCTGAAAAAAGTTCTCGACAATGCCAGGATAGTTGACACTTCGCAGAGCATTATTCTCTTGATAGTAGATGACCCATATGCAGCCATCGAGAAGATAAAGAGCTCTGAGGAAATGTCGTCCTCTCCGATATTGAGAGTTATTCCAGTTGATGCCGTAACAGATGTCTTTGTTGATAGGATAAGAGAAGTTGTTCATGAAATATTTCGTAGAAAGGCTTCACCAAATGACACGTTCAAGATCAAGATAGATGGAAGGGTGTATAAGAGGGAAGAGGGTGAAGTAGCGAGGATCCACAGGAATGAAGCTATTGAGCTCATTGCACATGGAATAGATAATCCCGTTGATCTCGATTATCCTGACTGGTTGATTTATATAAAGACGCTGAGACTGTACAGAGCTACTGAGCTTTCTAGCATAACTATATGCAGAAGAGATCAGATTCTGAGCTTTGCTCCAAAGGAGGAGGAGGTTGAGAAGAGTGAGGAGCTCTAAGCTCTTCGGAACTGCGGGGATTAGGGGAAGATACTTAGACAAGGTCAGGCCAGGGCTTGCCTATGATATAGGAGTGAGCGTGGCAGCCCATGTGGGAGGAAGGGGGACGATAACCATAGGTCACGATGTTAGGACCACAAGCCCACTGCTCGCGCTAAGTGCAGGATCGGGAGTGATGAGCGGAGGAGTAGATGCTATATTCCTTGGCCTCGTTCCAACCCCAGTTCTCGCGTACAGCGTCCCCCACACGAAGAGCAAGGCTGGCATAATGATAACTGCAAGCCATAATCCTCCTCCTGACAATGGAATAAAGGTATTCCAGTATAACGGAATGGAATATACCGAGAGAATGGAGGAAGAGCTTGAGCTTCTCATGCAGGTCAAATCCAAGTTCCACGCCACTTGGGATCAGGTGGGAAGGCTAATTGATGCTGCAGAAGTTGGAGAGGACTATGTGGATGAGATTTCCAGTGTTCTGAGACCCAGGAGCATAAAGTATGTTCCCAAAATATATATAGATTGCAGCAATGGTGCTGCCAGTAACTACACTCCGAGAATTCTGAGGAAGATGGGGGCAAAGGTCTTTTCAGCGAACTGTCATCCTGATGGCTATTTTCCTGGGCATGAGCCGGAGCCAAGACAGGATGTCCTTGAGCCTTTTCTGCCAGTTGCTGCATCCCTCTCTCCAGATGTCATAATGGCTCACGATGGCGACGCTGATAGGCTTGCTGCTCTCACCACAAGAAGGGGGTTCATAAAGCAGGACATATTAATAGCTCTCTACTCAAAACACAAGCTCATGGAAGGGAAGGGAACAATAATTGTGAGCATTGATGTTGGGAACAGCGTTGTCGATATCGCAGACAAGTACGGAGGAAGAATTGTGAGATCAAAGCTAGGAAAGATTCATGAAAAGCTGCTTGAGCATCCAGGAGCTCTTCTTGCCGCTGAGCCATGGAAGCTAATAGATCCAATGTGGGGATTCTGGGTGGATGGAATTTATCAGGCAACGCTGCTGACAAAGCTCATGATGGAAGAGGGTGTTACAATGGATGAGCTCCTCTCAGATATTCCAACATATCCGTGGGCTAGGTTGAGCATCCCAATCATTGATGATGCTGAAAAGCATGAGGAGTTCTATGAAAGATTGAAGGAAAAGTTCGTATCAAGCATGGGGGAGTATGAAACCATGACAACGCTTGATGGGGTAAGGCTGGACTTTTCGGATAAGAGCTGGGTTCTTATAAGGATGAGCGGCACTGAGCCAAAGGTCAGAGTTTATATTGAGGGGAACGAGAACAAAAGAGTTGATGAGCTCATAGAGAAGTCAATGGAAATAACCAAGAAAACGGCAGAGGAGCTTGGACTGAAGCTTGAGGCACCAACTATAAATAGGGGATGAGCTAAGGAGGATTTCCTATCAGCTGAGCAACGTTTCCCTGTATGTTCTCAACTATTCCCTGTCTAATCATTCCAACAGCTATCGCTAGAAGGATCATGGAGAACAGCTTTATCAGAAAAATGCTGCCTTTCCTTCCAAACAGGTTGAAGAGCTTCTCTCCAGCAAGAAGTATCAATAGAGCAATAAGGCCGTCTATTAGTATTGCTAGCAGAGATGTTGATAGTCCCCAGCTATACTTTATGTAGATCACAGTTGTGATTGAGCCTGGTCCCGCAAGAAGCGGTGTAGCCAGAGGGACTATAGCAAGCGAATCTCTCTCCTTAACGAGCTCGACCTCAGTGTTTCCGAAAACACCCCACAGACCATATACAAAAAGGATGATGCCTCCTGCTATTCTGAAATCTGATGTAGTTATGCCGAAGTACCTGAAGAAGGGCTCACCGAAGAATGCGAAGAATATTAGGAGAGAAACTGCTATGATTATACTGTTTAATATCGTCCTCCTTCTCTCCCCCTCTTCCATATCCTTTGTATAGCCATAGAAGAGAGGGGCGTTTCCAATGGGATCAAGAATTATGAAGAGCATGATTATAGATTGAATCAGATATGTAAGATTCAAGTAGATCACCTGCACACCTTCTCTTTGATTGCTTCTTCTTCGCTGGAAATGCAGCTGAATATACATTCTCCAAAGCACTGGGATTCTCTACTCCCACATTTTTCTTCACACAGAGCGATGCAGTTCTTCTCCTTCAGCTTTAGTATCAGCAATGATGCCTCCCCTTCCTCTAGCTTCACTATTTTGCTTTCCAGAAGGTCACTTAGCTCTTCCTTGAGAACTACTCTTCTCACCGCCTCGAAATCGACGAGCCTTGAGTCGAAGATGACTGAATGGGTTGGGCTTGAGATCCCTAAGCATAGCCTCTTTCTTATTTCATCTTCTTCCTTGAGAACCTCTCTCAATCTCTTCCAGCCTCTCTATGAAGTTGTCCTGGGGAAGCTCTTCCACAATTTTCTCAGCAACTTCTCCCCTTTTTATATATAGCTTTCTTTCCCTTCTTTCGGTTACCTTTCCTATTATGGAAGCCTCTACCCCAATGCTGGACAGCTTGCTCAGAGCATCATTTATTCTGCTCTTGGGAACAGCAGCAAGAAGTGTCCCACTGGAAAGGGAAAAGAGGGGATCGGCGCCAAGTGCGCCCAATATCTTTTCTGTCAAGCTGAATATGGGGATCTGATTTCTATCTATCTCAACAGCCCAGCCAGAGGCATAGGAAAGCTCGAATGCTGCGGCTGCTATCCCTCCTTCTGTGGCATCATGCATTGCATGGGCTAATTTTTCAGAAGAGAGAGCAATTGCTTCGGGGACAACAGAAATCTTCTCTATCAATTTTTTTGCTTCTTCCAGCTCCATCCTTGAGAAACCCCTTTCTATCAAGAATTTCTCGAGATCATAGGCTGCGATAGATGTTGCTTCCATTGCAGCTCGCTTAGTCATTATAACTAGGTCTCCCGGCATGGCTGCTGAGGTCGGAGTGATTGACTCCCTCGATCCTATTCCCAGTGCTGTAATCGAAATGAGCGGCCTAGTTACAGCATCGCTGTACTCCGTATGTCCTCCAATAAGCGATCCTCCAATTTCCGAGAGAGCTCTTCTCATGTCCGACGCGATCTCAATAATCCTTTCGTCCTCAGTGGATTCGGGAAGAATAATCGTGGCAAGGAACCAAAGAGGTTTAACTCCGCTTGACGCTATGTCATTGGCAGCAACATGAATGGATAGCCACCCAATCCTGGTATGAGCTGCTGTTATTGGATCGGAGTGAGCTGCCAATATTTCGCTTTCGCTAACATCAACTACTCCTGCATCCTCCCCAACCATTGGTGGCAAAATAACTCTAATGCCAGAGCCTATGTCGAAGAAAAAAGCTCTTTGGAGCAGTCTTATTGGGAGCTTTCCTGGCAACTCAAATCACTTCATAGCTCCACATTTGCATGCCTGGTTTTAAGATCTAGCTCTCTCTTATTCAATCTATACATGAGTCCTCCTATTATACCATCAAGAACAACCATTGCCGTGTCCTCGAAAAGAGTTCCTAGCGGTGCCAAGGGCTCATGCAGGCCGAGTATCTGCCTGGAGAAATAATCCTTCTCCTCTGCGAGCTTCGTTCTACCAGGTATTCTCAATATGAAATCTGCTATCTGCCCAAGAGGGCTGTCAGGATATGATGTTACAGCAAATACAAGCGCTCCCACTCTCTTTGCAGCTCTGGCAGCAGTGACAATCAGCTCAGTGGAGCCTGAGCCGCTTATAGCTATCACAGCATCTCCTGCGGCTATGCTCGGGGTTATTGTGTCCCCAAGTACATAGCTATTGAATCCTAGATGCATGAGCCTCATAGCAAAGGCTCTACCAACTAATCCGCTTCTTCCTGCACCCATTACCAGAACTTTCGCACCTTTATTGTATATATCAACAAGTTTCTGCGAAAAAATCTCAATATCCTTTCGGTCAAGCTCATCGATACTCCTGTCTATGAAAATGGCTATTTCCTTCATTGCTTCATATTCATAACTCAAGGCAAGATCCCGATCAATGTTCTATCTCAAAGCTATTTTATATTTTGATATTCGAAAGTGTGGGAATTGAGAACATTTATCATGCATTTACCGCTATGACTCCGTCTCCTATCTTAAAATGCATTTGCTAACAAAAAGATCTTTTGAGGATGATTCGCTTGAGTGAGGATGGATTGCTCGATAATCAAATCGGACAGAGAAGCGATGTTGTAGAAAAGTTCAGAGTTATGTTATCCAAGGAAGCAGAGGAGGCAAGAATAGATGCTATATCAACTGCCAAGCTAGCCATTTCGATTTATAAAAATGGGGAGAGAGAGCTGGCCCTCCTGGTCATCAGGGAGAGCATGAGAATAGCGAAAGGCTATGTGGAGCTAACTGAGAAAATA
The DNA here is from genome assembly GCA_038734945.1 of Fervidicoccaceae archaeon. NCBI lineage: Archaea > Thermoproteati > Thermoproteota > Thermoprotei > Fervidicoccales > Fervidicoccaceae > Fervidicoccaceae archaeon. Next base: position 406,727 of record JAVYOA010000002.1, read on the forward strand.
GGTGAGAACCAGGATAAATCCTACGACCTTCTGCTCGGTCTAGAAACGATTGAAGAGCTAATGAGGAGCGGAGAGAAGGTTGAGTATTTGAGGGGGATCTTGGAGGAGATAGCCTAGACCTTTCCCTCAGATGGGGGTTTCCTTGAATTGATTGAAAGTGTGAGAAGAGCGGAAATTTCGAAGGACGATATTAGGGAAATGCTGGAGGCAGCTACAAGCGAAAAGCTGAATATAAGCTATTTGGAGATAGATGGGCTCGAGCTCTTCGTGGAAGCGATCTATGGAAACGGTCTCGTTCACATCTACATGCTGATCGACGAAGGTCAGATGAGAAGAGGAAAAATCCAGTTGAGAGGAATAATGGTATTCATCTCAGATCCGATATGTGCCACAATTTTCACATGGTTTATTCCTTCCTTCTCAAGCGATGTGGAGGTATATTTCTACAGCGATTGGACTGTCTTCTATATTTCCACCCCAAGCATATTCGATTTGAAGAAAGCGGTATCAGCTGTGAGAATAGCGGTATCGAGTTGAGCAGAATCAAGAAATCTCTTTTCCAATCTTTTTGGAGAAGTCGAAAACTGTTATGGAAACGATTGAGTTATTCTTTATTCTCAGAACGATGTCATTTTCCAGCAATATCTCCTCATCTGCATCCTCAATTTCATATCCGAAGTTGATGTACAGTATATCGTTTCTATTATCATATTCAAACCAAATTTTGTTGATATCGCCTAGTGGAAGCTTTTTTCCTTCCATGGCAGTTTCTCCTCTTCAGGAGCTCAGCCACTCGAAGCCCTCTTCTCCTTCAGCTCTCTCAGCTCTCTCTCTATAGTGCTCAGCCTCTTCTCCACGTTCTCTATGTGCATTGAAAGATGATTTATGGCATCAACTATGGCATTTAGAGCATCAACCAGATCAGCCTCACCGTGCTCATGTGAATGCTCATGTTCATGCTCCATTTCTGGATGTGTTTCCATTACTTCTTGAACAATTTTCTCCATATCATCTTCTTTTTTTGGTATTGTTAACCTCATTTTACCCATTGCTATGACACCATGCCTTCAAGTTCAGGAATTGGAGGGGCCGCCGCCGGGGTTTGAACCCGGGACCTCCGGATCCACAGTCCGGCGCTCTTCCAGCTGAGCTACGGCGGCCAATGTACTTCTCATTGGCCATCGATCTTCATTGCTTGCGCTCAGTTGCGGCCCCTTAGAGATGCGATTACCAATTATTTTTTAGCATAATGGGATTATAAAAGTATGAGAGTAGGGAAAGGAATATCTCATAAAAATATTCCAACGATTAGATTAAATAATAAGCGAGAATATTATGAAAGAATGAGGGCAAACAATCTTGTCCTTCTTCAGAAGAGGGCGGGCTGGCAAGGAAAAAAAGCCCGTGTATGAGGAGGTAAGCCAAAGTGAGCTGCTTTACTCGAAGAGAAAATTTGGTCTCGTTGTGGTTAGAGGGACAGTTAGCGGAAAACCAAAGCTTCTTACGATGAGGGGAATTTTTGGAGGAATGGCCCACGAGCACACAACTGTTTTCAGCTTGGAAAAGGGGGTCAATGTGTATTTTCCCGGAATTGCCTTTCTAAAGGATGGGGAGGAAGTCTCTGTATATGGCAGGTTCACTCCCCCAAACTCTCTGGCTGCATCAAAAATAGAAACCAAAAATGTAACATATGAGCTTCAGTTGGAGTGAGGAGATGTCCCTTGTACAAAACTGGAAGAAATATGCCAGCTTACCTTTCTCTCCTGCTCGAGCACTCTCTCAGAGCACTTGACATAGGAAGCATGCTGGAAAAAAGGCTAAGCTTTGATGGAAGAACCTTGACTATCACTAACAGGGAAGGCAGGATTTTGGGCTCACATGAAATTGACAATGGTAAAGTGATTTTGATAGCGCTTGGTAAAGCTTCTCAGAGCATGACGAAATCTATGATGAAAGTAATGGGTGAAAGGGTTAGCAAAGCTATTGTGGTTTTTCCTGAGGACCAAAATCTTCTCCTGGAACCCAAGGACAATATAACAGTGATCCCTTCTTCCCATCCGGTTCCATCCAACAAGAGCATATTAGCAGCAAGAGTGATAAAAGAGGCATTGTCTGGATTGAGTTCTAGCGACACTGCGATTTTCTTGATATCTGGCGGAGGCTCTTCTCTCGTCGAGGAGCCCATTCAAGGAATATCGCTCGATGAGTTGGTTAGAACATATTCCCTGCTTCTCAGCTCAGGAGCTAATATAAAGGAGGTTAACACGGTCAGAAAGCATATTTCTTCAGTAAAGGGAGGAAGGCTCGCTGAGCTGGCTCATCCAGCGAAAGTTATAGCACTGATTGCGAGCGATGTTCCAGGCAACGATGAGAGCTTTATAGCAAGTGGTCCAACTGCACCCGATCCCACAACCTACCAGGATGCTCTCGAGATCCTGAAGTTCTATGAGCTGGAGGAAGAGGTTCCTTCAGCAGTTCTTAAGGTGCTGAGAGATGGTGCCATGGGCAAACTTCAGGAGACTCCGAAGCCTGGAGACCACATTTTCTCCAATACATGGAATTACATAGTTGCATCCCCATTTGATTTGGCCAAGGCTGTAGAGGAGAGGGCAAGACAGCTCGGGTTTAATGCATATGTATTAACAACGAGGATTGAGGGAGAAAGTCGTGAGCTTGCTAAGGCTATTTCATCTGTTGCTTTGGACACGCTAAAGGGCTTCACGTCGTTTCAGAGACCGGCTGTTTTGATTCTTGCAGGAGAACCAAGCGTGAAGGTGAGGGGAAGAGGAAAAGGTGGAAGAGCTACAGAGCTCATAGCATGGCTCTCTCGAGAGATTGATGGGGCAAGAGGAATATCTGCTTTCGCAATAGATACTGATGGTAAAGATGGTAGTAGCGATGCAGCTGGAGCATTTGCAGATTGGAACACATGGAGCGAGCTGGTCAGGATCTTTGGTAGAAAGGTCATTCAAATGTTGAACAGCAATGACTCCTTCTCTGTGCTCGATTCTACTGGATACACTATTAGAACAGGACCTACCGGTTCAAATTTGAATAACTTGATATGTCTAATCATTGAATAAAGGGGTCTCTTTCGTGGAGAACGGAACAGATGATAGAGAGAGGGAGGAAAAGGAGCAGGAAAGAGAGGTAATTGACTTCTATCAAGTTGGAAAAAACATATTTGTAATGATCTATAGAGAGGGCAGCAGGATATTCTACAGGCCCATTGAGCCTGAGCTCTCTGAGAAGGAGCTAGAGGCGCTCAGTGCTGTCAAAGATTACGTTATGAAAAGGCTATATTTCACGCATAGAGATTTGAGAGAGAGATGGACTAAGCTCCAGCAGGATGTAGAGGAAAAGGTCAAAGAAGCCAATGATGTCCTTCTTCTAAAGCTAGATTCCCCATCTCTCAGCAAGATCTCGTACTATGTGAAGAGAGATTACTTGGGATACGAGCGCATAGATGTTCTCATGAACGATCCATTCATAGAAGACATTTCAAGCTCGGGACCTGGAATCCCCATCTATGTATATCACATAAAATACGGATGGCTGCCAACAACGGTCATTTTTCCTAGCGAAGAGAGCTATACAGCCTTTATCAGAAGACTAGCATATAGGGCAGGACAGGATCTGGTTTTTGCCACGCCAATAGTTGAGGGGCCGCTGCCTCCTAAGAACTATAGAGCTCACCTTGTCTTAGATGTTATATCCAGAAGCGGATCCTCGTTCACAATCAGGAGGGGGGCAGAGGTTCCACTGAGCATTGTGAGGCTTATCATACTCAGAACCCTTTCCCCAAGAATGGCAGCCTACATATGGCTGCTAATTTCCCATATGAGAACAATACTGATAGCTGGTCCAATGGCAAGCGGAAAGACAACCCTTCTCAATGCAATAATAATGTTCATCCCTCCAGCAAAGAAGATTGTGTCAATTGAGGAAACAAATGAGCTGCGATTGGATAGAGAGAATTGGGTCCCCTTAATTGTTAGGCCATCAACTTCCCCAGGAATATCAAACATAACACTCTATGAGCTTTTGAAGTCCAGTCTCAGACAGAGGCCGGACTATATAGTAGTTGGTGAGGTAAGAGGGGAAGAGGCCTATACGTTTTTCCAGGCAATTTCTCTTGGACATGGCGGTCTTGGAACAATACATGCTGAATCATTTCAACAAATAATAAGGAGACTTGAAAGTCAACCCTTGAACATTCCAAGAAGCATGATTCCGCTGGTGAACACAATGATATTCATGAAAAGCATATACAAAGAGGGTGGAATTGTGCGAAAAGTCTCCGACGTTATTGATATAGTTTCCTATGATCCCTCAACTGACAGCATAAATGCTTCATCCTCATTTCACTATGATCTGGAGAGAGATGAATGGATTGAAGCTGAGATACTGCCAGGGTTAAACAAAATCTCTGAGCTAACTGGTCTCAGCGTGAGCGAGTTGAAAAATGAGCTGGCAAGAAGAGAGAGATTCCTCTCGACCCTTGCAGCAAAGGGCATTGATCTTCCAGACGAAGTCTCAAGAGCCATAGAAGAATACTCACTGAATCCTGAGAGGGCTATTGAGATGTTCGAGGGAGTCAAGGAGGAGTGAGGGTGCTTGGAGAGAGAGCTCCTTGAGAGGGCTGCTCTATATGCTCACAGAATGATTGGTTCCTTCCCTCTTACTCGGGACATATTTTCTAGATTGCCATGGCTCAATCGCTATCTTGAGCTCATTGATTTTCCCCTTCCTATGGAATACTATGTATCTCTCTCATTGCTGATTTCTGGGATCACTTTCCTTGGAATTTTCATATTTTCCTTTCTTTTCTACTTCATCCATCTCGGTGTACCAGCATATTTCTCATTTCTGCTCTCTTTTCTACTCTCATTGGCGGTAGGCTCAGCTGCCTTCGGCATATCGATCTTCGCTCCTGTGCTAAAAGCAAGAGAAATGAGATCAAAGATTGAGGAGGGGGCACTCTTCGCTATTATAACTCTCTCTGCAGCTGCTCTCAGCAACCCAAACCTCTTCGAGTCCCTTATAGCATCGGAGAAATTGATCTCATCAAAAGAGATCCGCGCTTCTTTCAGAAGGATAATAAGGAGAGTTAATTCCGGAATGGATCTCAGGGATTCCCTATCCAGAGAGAGCGAGCTCATTCCATCTAGGACAATGGCGATCCTATATGAGGGGCTTTCCAGCATTTCTTTAACAGGTGTGGGTCTAGCAGAATATCTTCAGGGCTTTCTGGAGGATCTTCTCTCGACAATGGAGGGCAAGGTGAGAAATGTCATAGATAGGCTAGGCGTTCTCATTGAGAGCTACATAATAATAGCGCTCATATTTCCCTTTCTTTTGATCATAATGCTGATGATGAGTGGTTCCTTCAGCGGAAGCCAGCTCAATATATATCAAACAGTTCTTCTTTTTGACTTTGGAGTCCTCCCAGCAATATTTGCTATTCTTATTCTTCTAGCTGACATGATATTGAGGGAGGTGGCTATGGATTGAGGATAACGATGAATAGAAATAAAGAAAGAAGTGCGTTTGAGATCGGCCTATTCAACATAGCTATGGCTCTCGCCCTTTCAGCATTGACCTTCATTCTTTCTTGGCAGTTGTTTGAGCGCTTCCTTTCCTCTCTCTTCAGTGCAAATCCTTTTGCTAGGGAAAGAACATACATTGTTCTTACCTCCCTTAACCTGGCTTTCATAATCGGATCGATCCCCCTAGCATTCAGAGTCAGGAAAATAGTTAGGGAAGAAGGAAATTCTATGAGGGGAATTGTTCTATTTCTCGATATGGTATCTGTAGGAACGAAAACAGGCTCAAATGTTCTCGATTCAATGAGGAGAGCCGTTAGGTTCGTCCCATCAGAAGGGCTTAAAAATAAGTTGAAAAATGCTATATCGGAGGTAGAGATGGGTGGTTCTTTTGAGAATGCCGTAAAGAGATCATCCTCAGGACTGCCGAAGCTTGTCTCTGAATCAATAAAGGCCCTTATTCCTTCCTCACAGGCTGGGCCCAGAGCTGGCGATGTCCTCCTTTTAGCAAGAGACTTCGTTAGAAAGCTCATGCTCTTTGCTGATGTTAGAAGGACTTCACTTGCCCTCTATTTTTACATTTCCCTTCTATCCCTCGCAATATTTGAGGGTGGAGGTGTCTTTCTAATTTATCTCATATCCTCCATAGCTAGCAGCAGTCTGCCGAGTGCTTCTTTCCTCAATCTCAACATAATACAGACATGGACGTTTCTCTTCCTAACTGGTCTTGAGCTATCAATCTTCTCCAGCCTATTCGTAGCAAAAGTTGTTCGAGGGAAAATTAAGCTAAGCGCAGACTATGCTGAGTTCTTCCTCCTCGTCAATTATATTACAATGGGGCTCATCCCCCTCTTCCTCTGAAAAATTTGAGATCTGATCAAATGTTCTTGCTGCTCGCTTATTTGATAAGCCCCAGAGATCTCCACGCATTTATCAATATACTCATGTCTGCAGGATCAACAGCTGTTCCAAGCTCTCCCATAGCTATGCGTCTAGCCCCCTCAATCCCAACATCTCTCCACTTTAGCATAGATGATAGTAGGACGTTGATCGTTCTTAACCAGGGCTTGCTCTCCAGAAGCTCGACTATCTTTTCATAGTCCTCCGAGGATAGCTTACGCCTCATGAGCCTGTTATTTGGATAGCCAGTCATTGTGACCTTGAGTAGGGGCTCTGGAATAGTTAAATTCGAGGCCTTTCCATAGCATCCCTCCATGGATAAGCCGAGCTCCTCTGCCTTTATGCAGTACAAGGATCTCACGTACGGAGCTGCCTCAGCACTAGCTTTGAGCAAGTCGAGGCCACTTACTAGACTAAAATAGCTTGAGAGGGATCCATCTTCGCCATTGGAGATTGCAGATTTAAGAGCAGCAACTCCTATGAATATGGACGATCTGGGATCGAATTTCTCCATAGTATCCTCGCTGGAATGATAGAATCTATCGGGCCAGCTGTTTATCATAACTGCAGGTATACCCATGGATATGTAAATGTCATGGTCGCTTCCAGCTTCATAATTGGTTATCCAGAATTTCCTCAATGGGATTTCGCTCGGAGAGCTGAAGCTCCTGCTTTTTGGAAGAGAGCGGAATAGCTCTTTGAGAAGCACCGGCTCCATGGAGGAGAGCAAGTGAATGGGAGGCCGAATGAAGTTGAGAGAGGAACCACTCAGTTCCTCAATTTCACCTATCATGTCAAGGTTGATTGCTCCCATTATTTTCCTCCTTCCTATGGCTGTGCGCAAATATGCAATCGTGCCACTGAACTCTGGGACCCACAGAAAGACCAGCCTCCTGTTCAAAATCTTCTCCTCAAGATTGGCCCTCTTCATTGAAAGGGCCGCCGCTATTAACCCAGCTACCCCGCTTATATTATCGTTCACAGTGAGACCTGGATGGCACATGTGAGCAGTAAGATGATATTCATAGCCGTCCTCACCGAAGGCCGTTTCTACAACTGGTATAGATGCTACTTCTCCATATTTGGAATTAACAAAGCCTTCTACTTCAACTTTTCTCCCTCTTTCAATCCAACCTTCAATTTTCTCGGCCATTAGCCTCGATATCGTTAGAGCTGGAATCTTCATTAGATTAAGATCTTCGTGACTTGGGAAGAGAGAGAAGTAGGGAAAAGCTGTTGGAGAGCCAGTTCTTCTGTAGAAAATTATTGCTTGCGCTCCTCCATTGACCGCTGCCAAATATGATTCAAAGCTGAAGTCTCGAGCCAGAAGAATCCTGTTTTCAAAGCCTTGCTTCTCTTTCCTTCCTCGCTCTAGAATTGCAATCTCTCCAGAGAATGATCCTGGAGGGGAGTGAGCAACCACAGAGGTAGGAATGGATAGAAATGTAGAAATCTCCATCCTAGTTGGGCTCAAAATCCTCAGAGCTGAATCCTCTATCTTCCATGCTACTAGATCAGAATCGTATGGGAAGAGAGAGCTATCGTGTTGAAAAATGTGTATTTCTGAGTCTATCCCGTTATCGCTAAGGAAATCTGATATTGCTCTTCCGACTTCTAGTATTCCAGGACTTCCCTGTATTCTATGAATTGAAGAAAGATAGCTCGCTATTGATGCAATTTCTCCAGGCCCAACAAGTTCTCTCAGCTGCTCCAAGATCCAGCACCATGATTCTTAAGTATACAGGGGGTTGTATATTAATGTAGGTGAAAATATGGAGAAAGAGAAGAGATCACATAGAGAGAGCTTCGTTGTCGGAAAGGAGCACTTAGCGTCGAGAATTGGGTCTGGTGATGTTGAAGTTCTCTCCACCCCAAGCTTAATAGCCTTCATGGAAAAGGTAAGCAAAGATCTTGCAGGGAAGCTCGTAGAAGAGGGGAAAACAACTGTTGGAGTTCATCTGGACATATATCACGTAGCTCCAGCATATGAGGGTGATGCTGTTGAAGTTGAATCCAGGATTGTGAACACAGCTGGTAATAGAATTGTTTTCTATGTGCAGGCAGAGTGCAGAGGGAAAATTATTGGATATGGAGTTCACGAGAGAGCTGTAGTAGATTCAAGAAAATTCTCTAAATAATTCTCAGAAGCATGTAGGCAGTATAGCTTATAGCTATAGCTACCAGAATGGAATAACTCATTTGCAGTAACACGCCCTTTAGACTCCTCGTCTCACTGTACATAGTTGCAACAGTAGCAAGGCAGGGGGTGTAGAGCGTTGCTGCTATCAAGATGGAAAAAGCCTGCAATGGTTCATATCCCATGGAAGCGACTGCATCGTTCAAGCTCTGGGCGCTAGGATTGAATAGGGTGATTGCTTCAATGAAGCTTTCCTTGGCAATGAAGCCATTCAGGAACATAAATGCAGTTTTCCAGGCGGAGTCCTCACTCAAGCCATATAGCTTTCCTATGGGAGACAGGGCTTGGGAGATTGTGTAGGAAATGCTCTCATCAACTGTGCTTGCTTGAGTAAGCGATGGAGTGAAGTTCAGGCTCACCCATATCAGGACTGAAAGAGCCAGTATTATGGTTCCTGCTTTTTTCAGAAAATGCTTTGAATTGTCCCAAACATGCCACCAGATGACCCTCCATATAGGTCTATGGAGCGGGGGGATCTCTATGATCAGCCCTTGCCCTTCTTCTCTTCCTTTAGCAAGAAGTCCCGTCAGAATTCTGGCAGTGAGCATTGCCACCAATATTGATATTATGTATACTGATGTAACAGCAGCCGCTCCAAGAATGGGAGAGCTGAACAAAGCTGCTGTAAATGCTATGATGATGACAAGTCTTGCCTGGCATGGAATGAAGGGTATCGAATATATCAACGCCTTCCTCTCAATGCTATCTTCGATCCCTCTCGTTGAAAGCACTGCTGGAATATTGCAGCCAAGTCCAAGAAGGAGGGGAAAAGCGCTTCTCCCTGTCAGACCAAATTTGTTCAGCAGCGAATCAAATGCTATAGCCATTCTAACTCCCAATCCTGAATCTTCCAGCGCTCCTAGGAATGCTATGGATATCATTATGAGAGGGAGGAAGCTCAGAACAGAGCCTACCCCAGGAATTATTCCCTGCGAAACGAGAGAGACGATGACTTCAGGGAAATGTCCACTCATCAATTTCTGGGATATGGATGCTAAATAACTGAATGTCAAGGAGAGAATGCCACTTATGCTGTAGCTCTCCAGCGCTTCCCCCCATTCGGGCCTTCCAAGGCTTCTGAGAAATACATTCAGGGGAAAGCCTGTATTTATTGTGAATGCAACAAAGAAAACTCCAAAGTATATCAGGGCAGAGAAAATTAGCGAGAGAAATGGACTTTGCATTACTTTCTCTAATGTTGAGCTTTCCTTTCTTGAAACCTCTGTTGTCCTGACATATTTCTGTATGAGCTTTTCTACAACATCATACCTGTAGTTGATCAATGCATCTCTTGGAGACCGATTGTATTTTTCTATGTAGTCTTTCACTTCTTTCTCAACAACTATTCTCATATCCTCTCCATATTTCTCAAAAATATAGCTAGAAACAAGGTTTTCCTGCTCGATCAGTTTTATGGCTGTCCATCTATTCCCCCAGTTCGTTTCAACCTTTCTGCGTTCAAGCTCCTCCTCTATTTTTCTTATTGAATCTTCCAGAGTAGGATAGTGAATCTCGAGTCCTTTATCCGCTTGTTCTCTTCTAGCAATCCTGATTGATTCCTCCAGCAGCCTATTTATGCCAAGACCAGTTATTGAGGAAATTGGTATAACTTGAACTCCCAGCGCCTGAGATAAGCCATCTATTCTCACGTGAACTCCATGCGAGTGAGCCTCATCGAACTTGGTTAAAGCTATGACTGCCTTAGTGGTAAGTTCAAGAACTTGAATAGCAAAGTAGAGCGACTTAGTCATGCTTAGGCTGTCAACAAAAATTATTACTGCATCGTACTTTCCAAAGAGCAGTTCCCTCAGAGTTATTTCCTCTTCTAGGGAAATTGAGAAGAGATTGTAAATTCCAGGAAGATCTGTGAGGCACATTTTTGTCCCTTCATATTCGATTACTGCCTCCTTCTTTTCAACTGTGGTTCCTGGCCAATTTGCTACAGATACTGTCTTTCCAGTAACTGTGTTGAAAAATGTGCTCTTCCCAACGTTGGGGCTTCCAGCGACAAGAAGTCTTATAGCGCACTTCTCCTTCTCTTCTTTACCCATTTTATCACACATATCTTTGTCTTTATTGCCAAAACTCACTACAGGCGCCACCCTATTATCTGAGCTTTCTGCTTATTTAATTGAAGCTATTCGACTCTTTCTTTTTTTTAAATTAAAAAAGATTTATTCAAATGAATTTTGTATATACTTGAACAAGCTGACCTCCTCCCCGCCCTAAAGTGCGAGGGTTTCGGGGAGGTTTGGAGCTACATTCCCGGCTCTCGTCAGGTTCAGATCCACGCCTGGTCTCGGGCTCGTTACCCCTACCCCGTGTAGAGCGGGGCTCGGGGGTATGGTTTTTGCTTTGAGCAGAACATTGTATGCTCCGACTAGGTCCGCGTTGAATACTTTGCTGTGTTTATAGCACTTGAATAATCCTCTGTATACTCTCTTATGGTCCTGGTTTTTCGCTTTGCATAGTGGACAGGTGGTGGATGTGCTCTCTTCGCTGACAAGCTCTACTCTGATACCGTACTCTTCTCCAACTTCGGCAATTCTCATTAGCAGATACCCATATGTCCATGTGTGAACCACCTCGAAGTTGATCTTGGAGCTTTTACTGCTGTTCTGAGCAATGTACTTTGGATAGCCAACTATCACTCTTGATACTCCTCTCCAGTACAACCACTCCACAGTGTTCCTCACAGCCCAGTTGATGTAGTTCTTCACCTGCCTCCTCCACTTTTTGTACATTCTCCTAAGCCTCCTGGAGGTTCTCAACCCGTACCTGTTCAAAGTGGACTGGTAATCCGCTATCTTCTTCCTCCAGTAGAAGCTAGTGCTCTTCAAAGGTCTACCCGAAACGAGTAGAGCAGAACCATCCTCTACATATACTGCTAGCAGGTTGTTTATACCAATATCTACTCCAGCAACTTTATCTCTCAAGGGGTTCATTGGTACCTCAACCCATTTTTCCTTAACCAGCTTCTCAGAGACCTCGAACACTACATGTATGTACCACTTCCTTTCATCACTGTCGTAGCGTATCTCAGCCCTTCCCTGCTTACCTCTAACGTTTACTCTACCGATGTACCTCACTCTGATGCTCCCGATCGCACCCAATCCCTTGAATACAATGTATTCTCCATCGAACCTGTACTGATCGTTCCTGAGAACACACCACAGCTCCCTCGACCCGCCTCTCTTCCTATACCCCGGTGGATTCACTTTCTTTACGAACGGTGGTAGCTTACATTCTTTCTTCGCTTTCAGTAGTGAGAAGAAGCTTCTCCAAGCTTCATCGTTCTTGTTCAGGACCTGCTGAGCTGTAGCTGAACCTATCAAAGCTTTGTAATTCTCGTAGAACTCTCTATACGTTGTTCTCAAGTCTACTCTCTTCTCCTCGAAGAACATTCTCCTCCTAGCGTAGTTGACTTCGTTCCATAGCTTAGCTGACAACGAGCAAAGTAGCTTGAGCTTGTTCTCTGAATCTCTATCTGGTGCTATTCTCAGTACTGCTGTTCTCCTCATCTCTCTTTCTCCCACTGCTCCTCCACATACCTCTTGACAGCATCTGCTGACACACTACCAACTGTTGCTACGAAGTAGCTTCTAGACCATAGCTTACCTCTAGTAGCACCAGCCTTCAGCTCCGGGAATTTTTGCAGTATCCTCCTAGCGCTCTTACCCTTGAGGTAGTTCACCACATAGGCTGGGGATAGCCGTGGAGGGCATGAGCAGAACACATGAACATGGTCCGGTAGCACCTCGATAGCTATAGACTCGCATCCGAGCTCAAGAAGTATCTGCCTCAGTACCTCTTTAGTGTATTCGGCAACTTCGCCTACGAGAACACCTCTACGGTACTTAGGAATCCACACAAAGTGGTAGCCACACCAGTACCTAGCATGCCTAGTGCTCCTAAACTCAAACCACGCCTGAGAGTAGCCCTCCACGGCTATCCCAAGAACACATTAGAGAATACAGAGCTTATAAACCTTACCACACCATCCCCGCCCTAAGGGGCGAGGCTTTCGAGATTGTAATTTCTCCCATTGTGCTATATTTGAAAAATGTTTTTTATATTGTGCTCCATAAGGTATTTTCTTGAAGTCTTGTTCGGATGGTGAGGAAGGTGAGTAGCTCCTTTGCAATAAAGGTTCTAAAAATACCGGAAGGTTCCTCATTTCCAGAAGAGCTTGAAAGGGAGATAGAGAAGCTTGGATTGAAGGGAGGAATGGTAATGGGAATTGGAGGCTTCGAGAGCTTGGAACTTGGAATCCTGAATCCAACTACAAGAGAATACGCTGTAAACAAATACACAAGCACAGACAATGTGAATTTGGAGGGCGTTTCAATAATTGGAAATTACTTTGTGAGGAGCGATGGAAAGATTGCAACGCATATACACGTGTCAATAGCAACAGGAAGGGAGAGCTCAGCAGGAGGACATCTAATAAGAGGAAGGGTGAAGCCATTTCTGGAGCTCTTCCTAATAGAAGTGGGAGAAGAGGTTAGAAGAGCTTTCGTTCATAGAGATGTACAGAAAAAATGATTTTTATTTTCCAATATTACTTGCCATGAGAGCGAGGCTTTCAGTTGTAATTCCCATCACTGCTTCCACGCTGCCTTAAGCACTCTGAGTATATTTCCTCCGATGACCTTAGCTATTTCATCGTCTGAGTATCCATGCTTAACTAGCCACCTAATAATATTTGGGAACTCCGATGGATTCTCCAGCCCATCGACGAATGGTACCTTCTCATAAGGCGGAAGCCCCTCCTCGCTGCTTGCCTTTATCGAGAGGTACTCTGCAAATACCTTATGAAGGGCAACATGATCACCAAACAGTGTATCAGGACCAAAAGCAACGTAATCTATGCCAACCAGCTTCTCCACATATTGGAAGTGCTCCATTATGCTTTCCAGGCTATGTTTTGGATGATTTCTTGTTATGGTCGTATGCGGAGCAGCCTCAATTGCAAAGAACCCTCCCTTCTCAGCTATAGCATAGATCACCTCATCAGGCTTCATCCTGCGAGAGGGCCAGAGAGCTCTGGCTCCGGCATGAGTAACAACTACTGGATATTTCGAAGCCTCAATCACATCAATGCTTGTTTTGTCGCTCGCATGGGAAACATCGATCAGGACACCTAGTTTGTTGAGCCTCTCCACAAGTGAATAACCGAGATCCGTGAGCCCCCTGTCATGCACGTCCGCTAGACCGCTTCCAAATTCATTATTTTTGCTATAGACTACCCCCATCACTCTAACCCCAAGACCATATAGAACGTCGAGCTTTGTCAGATCTTCTCCGATCTTCGGTGGGCTTTCCAGAGAAATCACCATGGCTATCTTTCCCTCTCTGAATGCCCTCTCTATATCTTCCACTTTTCTTGCAATGAACACAAGATCCTGGTGATCGATGTCAGCCTGCCAAATGCCGATCTGGTGCACTACGTTTTCCCAATGCCATGAATCGGGTGAGAACATGAGAGCCGTGCCATCCATCATGTTCTCAAAAACTGCATCCAAACCAGAGAGAGCAAGACCTTCGTAGCCAATAAAGGGTCTTCCTGAACGGGAGTGCTCAACAAATTCTGAGGGATCCTCTGGGAATATCTCCGTGTGATCGTGTGCAGAAATAAGTATGTTTTTCTCAATAATTGATTGCACTCTCTCCTCTTCTGACTTGGAGAGATCGACCTTCGACGATGGAACCCTTCCTATCACCTTAGCGAGCTTGAAAGATTTATAGTCCTTGTTTTCTTCCAAAAACTGCCATGACTTGTATCCACTGTATTTTTTTCCCCATCCCATCTTCCTTCACCTTTAGTAATCATTCGCTGGGAAAAAGAGAAATTTCTTTATCTCTTCCTCTTGAGGAGGAAGGTAAATGCTCCCACACTAACTATAATGATCAACAATACGGCTATCCATAATCCGGAACTAGATATGATTGTCGATGCTTGAGCTGTTGTTGTAGTCTGTGTGGTTGTTTGTGTTGTTGTTGGAGAAGTAGTTGTTGTAGTTTGTTGAGCAGCAGTTGTTGTTTTAGTTTGCAAAGGCAAATAATAGATATTCAGAAGCTGATCTGCAAAGTACCATTTTCCTCTAAGCGGAATATCGCTTCCAGCAAAATCAGCAGAGAAGACGTTGACCCATGGCACTCTGTAGAGAACTATTTCCGGCAGATCCTTGTTTATGTACAGCTCAACCTGCTGAAGATAGGCTATCTGTTTATTTGGATCCGATTCCTTCATCCAAGCGTCAAGCAAGCTATCTACTTTAGAATTGTTGTAGTACATGACGTTTGTGAATGGGCCCTTTCCTATCCAGGCAGAATCGAAGAGCTGATATGTCCAAAGGGGAGATAGCCAGTATTTGCTCGTAGCTATTTGATACTGACCATTCGCCTGAAGATTCAGCCATGTAGCGAAATCCACGCTCTTTATGACTACATTTATCCCTACATCCTTTAGCTGGTCCTTGACTAGCTGTGCAATTATCTGCTCATCTGCTTCTGGTCTTGTTAGCAGCTCGATTGTGAATCTCGTTCCATTGCTGGAGACTGGATATCCTGCCTCATCGAGGAGCTTGCTGGCGAGAGTTAAGTTCCTCTCGTAGTGTATCAGCCCGCTTGGAGGTGGGACG